>CAZBLF010000057.1:0-1681 GCA_964492935.1 uncultured Methanosarcinales archaeon | reverse complement strand
TTCTTCAGAAACTTCATCTGTAGCATCCTCCTTATCCTCAACATCACTCGTACTATCCCGAGTCTCATTTGAGCTATCCGATTCTGCAATCACCAAAAAAGCTGAGAACGCAGCAACCAATATAACCATCAATACAACGAAAACTTTCTTCATAACAATCACCTCAATTTGATATACTTGCATACTGAGACTAGGAATATATAAATCCTTCGATTCAAAGGAATAAAGCCCGCAACCGAGTCTTAATCTGCAGAGGAGCATTCATAATATGTTCTTCAGTAAACCGAATCACCCGAATCCCATCCCAACCACAAGAAATATCCTTAAAATGATCCCTCCACGCATTCCGATGCCAATACGCACCATCAGCTTCCAAAGCAATCTTCCGAGAAGGAAAATAAAAGTCGAATATCCTAACAGAACCGTTACTCAACACCTGCTTGTACTCACAATGAAAATCAGTACCTTCAACAAACCCCAACGAAAGCAAAAAAGAAAGCATCCTCCTCTCCAAAATAGTCCGCTTCCCTAACCGAGAACTAAAACCACTATACCTCAACGCAATCTACTCTTCCAACAGTCCAGGAATACCTCGAGTGTGAAAATCATGCGGCAATCGCGCATAACCCAAAGTCGTTTTCCGATCTGCATGCCCCATCAACTTCTGAATTTTCTCAATTTCAACACCTTTCTGCATAAGATGAGTAACACAACTAGCTCGCATCATGTGCGGATGAACGTGCATGTGAATCCCTGCCTTTTTCGCAGCAACATCTACAACAGCTTGCGCCGTTCTTCGAGTAAGATGTCCACCAAAACTATTTTCAAACAAATAGACCGATGAACGTTTTCGGGAAGCCAGATACGACATCATATCCGAATACAATCCATCCGGCAACGGTACATACCGATCCTTTTTCCCTTTACCTCGCTGAATAAACAACAGTTTAGCCACCTCATGGATGTGATCAACCTTCACCACTACACATTCACCCACACGAATCCCCGTTTCATACAACAATCGAATCATCAACCTATGCTTCTCCGATCGAGTACGATTAATCATCATCTGAATCTCCTCAGTTGCCAACACACGAGGTAAACTCTGAGGAATCTTAGCCCGCTTAATACTCCTGAACAAGTTCTTCCCCATAAATCCACCAAAATAAGCCTTCAACGCACTAAGTGCCAAATTAACCGTACGTTCCGCCTTCTTCCGATCAAGCAACACCAACAAATACTTCTTAATATCTGAGGAAGTAACAAACTTCGCCGGCTTCGAAACAGTATCCATAAATTTCCCAACCGTCCAAAGATAAGAATCAATAGTATTCCGACTAAATCCCTGTAATCGTAAGTCATCCACAAATCCAGCAAACCTCTCCTTCAATCTATCCTTCTGTCTAATCCCTTTTTCTCGTTTTACCTGATGAAATACGTTCATCCCAATCACCTCATACAACTAAAGCGAAGAACTCACCTTATATACCCTGCGCCCCCACCTGGCAAGTGGCAAGTGAAACCCAATTTCCCCCTCATAACATCTCTAAAGCAAGAATTCAAGAGTTTCAGACTGGACACTGCCAAATGGCAAGTGCCCTACATCTGAAAGAAATTCGCTTAAAAGATGTTAAATCCAATTTTTTTAGAGCCCAAATTAACATATATCTAGTCTGCTAAA
>CAZBLF010000056.1:0-1695 GCA_964492935.1 uncultured Methanosarcinales archaeon | reverse complement strand
CGCAATTAAATTTTCACTAGTCTAAATCTCATTCTTCTTTTAGAAAAAGAAGCAATCCACCTCGAAGAAGAGAAGAAAACAAAGGGAAAGAAATTAGCAAAAGCAAGAAAAGTAGAGCCAAAGGAAAAGGTAGTGGAAGAAAAGGAAGAAGTAAAGAAAGAAACACCAAAACCTGAAGCACACCCTGACGACTCCGAAGATTTCGGAGAAGAAGAGAGTTCTGAGAAGTAACTTAGGTAAAGATATCCCTAATAACATCAAAAAGGTTCCTAGCTGGAGCTAACTGCTCACCAGCAACAACAATAGTATGCTGCATAGAAGGATGAATAGCGCAATTAATCTCATACGTACCGACTTCGGTAAACGTCTTGCTAAAAGTTTCAGTTTGATACAACGTAGGAGAGCGAATGTAGCCATAACGATCGGTAACACGATGAGGAAGTGTATCATCGTTGATCCAGGTAACTTTCGTCCCTACCGAAATCTCAACAGAAAGAGGAGTAAAAGCCATATCCGCAATGCGGATAGTAACCTCCTCAGTATCGGTAGCGGTTGACAAAGGCTCAAGAGATATCCTATCACTACACACATCAGCTCCAGTCTTTCCAGCATGAGGACAATGAATAACGGTATCAACCGTCTCCGCTATAATAAGATGAGACAAACGACATCCAAGACTATTACCTGTCGTATCCTCTCGTGATCCTATGGGAATATCTTCAGCTGAACAAAAATCAAGGCAGGCACGTTCACTTTCATATTGAGCATCCTCCCCAGTAGTTCCACAAACATCAACAACCCTTCCGCAATACTCATCACAGCTCGGTTCCGGTTCAGCAATACAAACAGCACTTTCCGGAGCAGCTCCAGAACAAAAAGAGCTATCATCAATAGCTAATCGCAATTGTTCCATCCTACATTGAACCGTATCACCAGAAGAATCACCTAAATTACTATTCTTAGAAAGCGATCGACAAGAATCCATACATTCCCCAGAAGAACCGTAAAGAGTATCCTCTCCTGTGCAAACACTCGCACTAAGAGAACAGTAATTCTCGCACCACTCACCACAGATATTGCCTCCAAACAAGCCTGCATGGTAACAATGCACCTCCGGATTGGAACGCTCAGCATTCGCCGTATGTACTAGCCTACATCCTAGGGTGTTATCACCATAATCCTCTAAGGTTCCTGCATTCGTAAGATGATCCTCACATTGCAGCAAGCAGGCACGCTCATCCGGATACTGAGGATGATCGGCACAAACACCCATAATCTTGCCACAATACTCGTCACAATTAGGCACAACACCAACTTCCAAAGGCAGAGGTTCTACTTCATTCTGAGTTACAGTTGGAGGGGTATCAGCAACTAAAGAATCTCCACTAGGAGTAAGTTTAATCAGCAGCGCAGCCACAAAAATAACGACAACAATACCAATAATAGCCCACGCCCACGTGTAATCAGGAGCATCCTTATAAGAAGCAAAAGCCTTATTTACCTCAGCTTTCGGATAATCGTTCAATAACTCTCTCCTAATCACTTCAGAACTAAACCCTTGGTCGATCTTATTCTTGATATAGTCATCAATCGCTCCCATACCATCCAATAATTTTTACAGTATAAAAATGTTGTGTGAATGTATGTGCATAGTCGATAATTAGCCTCGATTTTTCTGGAATTTTATCAAATATT
>CAZBLF010000055.1:0-1740 GCA_964492935.1 uncultured Methanosarcinales archaeon | reverse complement strand
GTAATGCGCGATGAACAAACGGTCTATAGTAGGAATAGTCGATGAGCCGGAATTTCGATCCGAAAATCAAGGCAAGGATGGCCTGAAGGTAGTCGGCTATTACAACGCTTTAGCGGATTTTATACGTCATACCGATACGCCAATGACTATAGGTGTACAAGGTAATTGGGGAAGCGGAAAGACCACCCTTATGAATCACCTTTGGAAATCACTTGGAGGCTATGAACAACACGATATCAAGAAACCCGGAAAAGATACGAAAGCTGCCAAGGAAGGAATGCAAAACGAGTGGGTAGAAAACAAAAAAGCTGGGTCATACGTAAATATTTGGGTCAATTCTTGGGAGCACTCCCTGATGGCAACCCCTGAAGAAGCTTTAATCAAGATTATTCAGCACGTCACATTAGAGATTCTAGCGTTTAGCGATCAGGGGCAAGAAACATGGAACAAAATAAAGAAACATACTGAAAACTTAGCCAAAAGTGGATTACGTATGACAACTGCAGTATTTGGAGGAGTAGCCGCAGAACAAGCTGTACGGGACCTGATCGAAAACAAACCTGCAAATTCTGTAAAGCAACTTCGCGAGGAACTTCAGAGTGTCATAGAAAATATTTGTACTAGTGGTTCAGATAAGAAATTTGTTGTCTACATTGATGATCTGGATCGATTAGATCCAACAATAGCTGTGAAAATGCTAGAACTGCTCAAGAATATCTTTAGTCTTAAGCACTGCGTGTTTGTGCTAGCAATCGACTATCAGGTAGTTGTAAAAGGTCTCAGGGCAAAATATGGAGAGAAAAGCGATCAAAACGAGCGGGAATATCGGTTCTTCTTTGACAAGATTATTCAGTTACCGTTCACAATGCCTGCGGAGGGGCTCGATATCGGTGGTTATGTTGTCAAATTACTGAATCAAGTCGGTTACCTTGAAGAGAGAAAAGGTAACGACCCAAAAATAATAGATACTGTCACAAAAGTAATGGAATGCACCATTGGGGGAAATCCAAGATCTATAAAAAGAATGGTAAACAACCTATCTCTAATTAGAAGAATTGCTGGGCATATAAGTAAAGATGACGTTCTCAGGACCCCAGATGGTTGCCTTCGGTTATTTGCTCTTGTTTGTTGTCAGATTGCGTATCCAGAAATCTACAAAATCCTAAAAGAAAATACAGAGTTTAGTAAGTGGGATGACGAGTTTGCGAAGCGTAAAACTCTTGGGAAAGAGAAGGAAATGGATGGATATGAGGAAGCAAAAAAAAGCGTTGAAGGTGGTTCACTCTGGGATGATCCATGGGAATTGGCGTTGTTCAGAATTTGTTATGCCTCCGAAGAATTAAGACCGAAAGCGAATCAAGTTTCTGCGTTGTTAAACATGTTTGCTGGCGGAGAAAGTGAGAGTTCAGAAAGTTCTGCGATCGAAGTATCTGACGAGGAACTAAAAAGGCTGCTCGAAATGTCAGACGTGACAAGTATAGCAACGGAGACAATTGAGCGATCGTCAACTAGTGCTTGGAAATCGGAGACAGATAAGGAGAAAGCGTCTCTCTTATGGGGAAAAATTTTCAAAGCTGTAGAAGAGAGTCATCCTGAATCAATTTTCAAAAATGAAGGAAAGCTACTCATTTCAGGAGTGGTTAGGCGAAAAAGTAAAAAAAATAAATATGCGACATTTATCATGGGTCATTTCCCAGTTTCTCTTGCATTATTTATCGAAAGTGACGAAAGAACAGTGAG
>CAZBLF010000054.1:0-1934 GCA_964492935.1 uncultured Methanosarcinales archaeon | reverse complement strand
TAACTTCAGCTGGAAGTCATTTGCTGTCCTTGATCAATAACATCCTGGACATATCAAAAATCGAGGCTGGTAGAATGGAGCTCTATATAACAAGCTTCGAAATAGAATCCATGATAGAGACAATTGAAGACGTAGCAGGACCGTTGGCAATCCCCAACAATAATAGCTTTGTTGTTAACTTAGTTTATCAATTGGGAACAATGAATCAAGACGAAACAAAGATAAGGCAATGTTTGACAAACTTCTTGAGCAACGGGTTTAAATTTACATCCAATGGAACAATAACGCTTGATGTCGATACTTTTCTCCAAGATGAAATTGAGATGATTAGGTTTGCTGTATCTGATACTGGGGAAGGTATGTCAGAAGAGGGTCTAAGCAAGATGTTCAGAGAATATGAACAAGCGGAAAGATCCACTTCAGCAAAGCATGGTGGAACAGGACTTGGATTACCAATAAGTAAAAAACTTGCTGAGCTGATGGGTGGGGATGTCAAAGTAACAAGCGTCGTAGGTGAAGGGTCTGTGTTTACACTTTACCTCCCGCGAGAATGCGCACAAGAGTTTGATGAAGTGGAAGAAGGGAACGCTATTGTTAATCTTGAAGAAAGCGAAAAGGTGGTTGTGCTTATAGATGATGATGTGATTATGCACGATTTAATAAGAAGATCGCTATCAAAAATAGGCTTAACGCTTGTAGGCGCAACTGACAGCGAGAAGGGCATGCAAATGGTAAGGGAAATGAAGCCCAAAATGCTTTTATTGGATGTACTCATGCCCGGCAGGGACGGTTGGTCAATCTTAAAGGAATGTAAATCCAATCCTGAGTTAGCAGACATGTCAATCATTATGGTCAGTCATTTTTCTCAAGATATTTTGTCTAAATCTTTAGGTGCAGATGATTACCTCACAAAACCTATAGACAAAGATCTCTTCTTAGCGACCGTTACACGTCTAATGGGAGGTGCCGCAACAGGAAAAAACGTCTTGGTGATAGATGATGACGCGGACGTGAGAGACCTTTTATCAAGGATGCTCAAGGACTCTGGATGGATAGCTGAAACTGCAAAAGACGGAAAAGAAGGTCTTGAAAAATTATCAACCAAACCGTCATTAATAGTTCTCGATTTAGAGATGCCCAGGATGGACGGTTTTGAATTTATAGAAGCCTATATGCAAGATTTCTCCGCCGAAGAACGATCACCAATCTTAGTGTATTCAGGTAAGGACTTAACAGATGTTCAGCGAGAACTTTTAGAAAAGAATGTAGCTGGCATGGTAAGGAAGGATGAAGTTTCTATGGATGAGTTATCGTCCTTAGTCAAAAAGATATATAGCGAAGAGAATTCTTAAGAAAGCAGAGTATGAAGATGGGTATTTTAAACCACATCTTTTCCAGATTGCTAAAGTATCTTGATCAGGGGAACCTCCTGTAATTCGATTTTCATCGAAAATTTTTAATCGTAAAATTTCTGATTTGTAAAAATTAGCTACACTCAGGTCAACGGGAGCGGAAAATTCTATTGTCGGAGCCTCCAGGACCAATAAGGACTTTTACCACGGTAAAACATTTGGGGCATCGACCTTCATACCCGTTACCCCCTTTATTGACATAAATACGGCGATAAATGTTGCAACACTGAAACATAATCCCCAAAAATTCATTATCCTTTTCCATTCCGATCAAATGTTTTGGAAGCTATTGTTTGTTAAGGACTTTTTCTGCGCGCACCTTCGCTTGAATAAAATTTTTGTGGGGAATTCGCATCGATTTAGTAATCCGCCTGATTTCTTCAGACTCTTCATGGGCAATCTCACCATCTGCGGTGGCCATCGCAAAAAAGCATTCCATAAAATGCAGCCGGTCATTGAAAGAAGTTAATCGATTAATTTCAGTCACTACCTCGCGAAAATCAAAACCTTTTTTCCCCTGCT
>CAZBLF010000053.1:0-2029 GCA_964492935.1 uncultured Methanosarcinales archaeon | reverse complement strand
AACGGCTTGCCGGCAATTTTCCGATTAGCCTCCTCAAACCATTTCCCTAATGTAAAAAGAATGAACCCCTGTACTCGAGTGGCCTTCATAACAAGAGGTAAGGAAAAGAACTATAAAAATATTTGTTTTCCACGGGAGAAAGAAATGTGCTCAATCATCATAGAGTATTGACTTCTATAGGCTCAACATCTGTTGCAACGCCTTAACCGCATTCCGAGCATACTTTTCCTTTCTTGCCACAACTTGCTCTCGAGAAGCACCAGGTCCAATCACCCCAAGCGTAATCGGAACATTCGTCTTAATAGAAATTGTCTGCAATGTTTTTGCAGTAGCCTCCGTAATCAACACATCGTGCCCAGTCTCTCCCGTAATAACCGCACCCAACACCACAACTCCCTTAATCTCAGGATCATCCAATATCCTTCGAACACCTAATGGAACATCATACAAACCAGGCACATGAAAGATCTTACCCACATTCAGCTTCAGCACACTTGCTTCGTTCTCTGCAAACCCCAACATCTCCGAAGTAATTTCACCATTAAAATCCGCCACAACAATACCGATGTTCATGCTAATACCTCTTCCAATCGAGAAGGTAGTTCCTCGACAGAATCAAGAACATGGACATTTTGAGAATCGTGATCAACATATTCATCAGCTACGCCACCCGTACCACGAACAACAAACAACGGTTTGAAATTACGAAGCACCGCTTCAGCCTCAAGTCTAGTATTGTCACTCCCCGCAATCATCACAAACGCATCACCGAGCTCAGCCATTGCAGCAGGTCGCTTTCCATAGTCAGCCCCCGCAAATTCGTAGCTTGGATGCAAGGGATAGTCACCGGGGATGACCTGATCACTCTCTAAATGAAAGAGTGGAGAAACATAATCAGGTTTGCCTTCTTCGAGAGCTCTATCCACCTGCAATCTTACATAGGAATCATCCGGCAAAAGAATAAACGTTCTATCGCTAAGAAGTTTTTCATCAAAACATCTTAGCCAGACGCCACCATAGGGATTCCAGTTCTCCCCAAGAGAGGTAGTCTCTCCCGGAAGCTCATCTACATCATAAAACGGAAGCCCCTCATAAGCGATATTACCTACCCCTTCCGAACCACCCATCATGATAGCACCAGAATCTTCAAGCATACCTCGTGCAAGATAACCAGCGCGAGCAGCTGCATGTTCAACGTTAGAATCACCTAATATTCTACTGCTCCCTATAACTCCCACAATAGGAAACCCTCTTCTTGAACGAATATCGGCAATCGAGTATTGAGTACGCTCTGCAGGAGTGGTATGAAAAAGAGAAACAAAAAGTTTCCCCAATTTGCGTCCTTTCATTGGGAAATCCCACCCACATGCTTACGACCCTGACGTATACCTTTGCCAGAATCCTTACTCAGTTCAGTTTTACCTTTCATCAGAGCAATAGCATTCTGTGTGTGCTTATAAACTCTATCTTTAGTTAAAGCAACCAAATCCTCATCCGAAGTAGCCTCATCCATATGCACGAACACCTTCAAGATATGTGTATTAGTAAGAAGTTCAGCCTGAATTAAACCAGTCGAAGCTTCAGTAGCACAAATACGATCAATCTCCTCCTTTCCAGCCATCCCTAACGCAACAACAATAGCACAATCAAATTCCTCAATCAGTTTCTTAGCAGCCACCGGCAAATCCTTAAACCCGGGAACCGTATATCGTTCAATAGTAAGAGACTCCTTACTGTCATTAACAGCCATCTCCGCAAAGCTAAACATATCAACGGTAGAGAACATCGTATCCGCGATCCCAATCTTCATAACGGCTTCACCTCAATCCGATCTCCATCGTTCAACGAAAATTTCTGACGTAAATTAACAGCAGAAATCACCTCAAGCGTATCGCCACTATGCGCCGTTCGATCCGGAACCGCAATCGCAACCTCCTGTTTATTCAATACAGCGCGATAACACGTCAACCCACCAAAGCTCCGCTCCTTATTCTTAAAACCAGCAATCACAATCTTTTCTTTCCCCGCA
>CAZBLF010000052.1:0-2409 GCA_964492935.1 uncultured Methanosarcinales archaeon | reverse complement strand
CGCGAGGGAAACAATTACTTCAAATCAAAACTTAGAGGATAACGAAGTGAAAAAATGTGAACTCATAATCTTAACGGTGTGTGTATTCCTTCTTGCCGGCTGCGGAGAGTCTATTCCCGATGAAATTAGCGATGCCATCGTTTATACGACTAAATATGCTTGCGTGATTGAAAAACTAGATAAACAAGATTTATCGGACGCAGAAAAATTGGCGAAACTGGCTGAACTGCAGGCGAAGGCTAATGAAATGCAGGTGGCTTATGGGAGAATTAAAGACTACGCTAATTCCCTAGACGAAAGCGCCAAGAAAAAAATGCGCCCAGAAATATTGAAACTTACAGCTGAATCTACAAAGAAAGCGGGTTGTTAAATTATCTTGTATTAGGGAAAGGAAATTGTTTCCCACATCCCCCATCATTCTCACTGGGGATAATTAGGAGGATTCTGTTAGTGGTCGGTCTTCTCGGTGTTCTTGCAGCAGCAGAGGGTTTCAATCGTTCTAGTTCTTTTGTATCTGCATTTTCTGGTGTGGATTCTTCTCTTTCTCTATCACTACCGGTCATCTCGGTGATTGGAGTGGTGGATTGTCTTTGAGGATAAAACTATGAAGAAGTTATCAATCTCTGTTATCGGCGTTTGTTTGTTATCTTTTTTGTTGAGTTACTCAGGGACAGTGGAAGCAGGATTATCTTGTGTCCTTTCGGAGGATGAAAAAACACAAAAATACTTCGGTTGTATACAAGTGTTGAAAGGGGAGTTAAAGAATGTTTCGGTCTCCGGGTTGGTCGCCTGTTATGTGCGTGATGATAATCCTAGTCGAGGGATGCTCGCCAAAATGTGCAATATGTACAAGGGCAAGTATTTCGAATCTGACGAAGAGCTGGCGCAATGGCAAGACGCGAATGTAACGAACCAAGAGTCCAAACAAGTAGTGGCTGATCAGAATGATTTGGAGAAATTTAAGAAAAAAGGAAAATGCGAACAATGTAATCTAAGTGGTGCGAACTTGCGTAATCTAAATCTCAGGTTTTCAGAACTGGCTGGCGCTGATTTAACAGGAGCAGATCTTAGCGGATCGGATTTTAAGCGTTCAGATTTTAGAGGGGCAAATCTAACTAACGCGATTCTTTTGGATACTGATGTAAATGGCGTCAACTTTAAAGATGCCATTTTAGTCAATATTGTACTTGATGATAAAACAAAGGAAACGCTTAAATATGCTAGGAATCTTCCACCAAACCTCGTGCCAAAGAAAAAATCTGGTGGACTATGTTCAACTAATTTATCTCAATGTGAGTCGAAGTTACAAAATACGAAAAAGATGGAAGAAGTCTATAGAGAAAAGTATGAAACGGTTTATCTAAAAGAAAAAGAATACAAAAAGAAAATCCGGGAATTGAAGAAAAAAGGGAGAGATAAAGCATATTATGAGCAGCACTATAACGATCTGCTTGCCGAGCATGGACAACTTAAGAAGGAATATGAGTCACTCTTAGAGAAAGAAGAAGATTACAAAACACAGATTAGTGAGTTGTCTAATAAAGAACACTCTTCCCAACTAACCCAGATGGTTGAGAAATCGGAAGGTGCAGCTAAATCCAGTGGTAGTGGTTCAATGTCAGGGGGGCAGATAACACTAGCACAAGGAACGTCGGGAAATGAGTTTGTTGCGCCAACTTCAGCTGAAGTAAAGAGAGCTATTCAAGCACTAGATGATCCGACTGAACAAGAAGGGGTTTACGTTCTTAATCTGGTGCAGAATCACATTTTCGAGGAATGTTACAAGACGGCAGGGGCGTCCGGGAAGACCCCTAAGTTTTTTGGACCGTTCGTATCTGATCTTGAAGGGGCTATTACTTCGATCGGGGTGATTGATCAGGCAAGATCGAAACAGATTCGAGATCTCATCAGACGAGGGAAATCGCCTAAACCCGTTACCAAGTACTTTAAGGATTTGACAGATGCTGAGCTGAATAGCCAAATCGATGCAATGCTGAGACGTCTGCGATCAGTTGCAAAGGAAAAAGGTGAAAGAGCATGCCAATATATGGAAAGGCTTTGGTATGGTCGCATGACGGGCGTTCTAGGGTTCAAACTCGGCGGCCAGTGGGAAATTGAGAAGGCCCTTTTGTTACATTTTATAAAAGATGAACATGAATTGATTCTCTACACCCTTTATTGGCCCTATCAGGATATGAAGGATTGTGAACAACACCGATATATTACCAATCGACAGATGGCGGAAGCGAAAACTTTAGTCGCGACAACTAATAATACTTTCATAAAAATGGGTCTTCTCACGGAAAGACGAACTGACGAATTGTGGAATATGGTAAGCAAGGGAGAATATGACTCTCCGATCCTTAAGGATCCTGCGCAACTGAGACAGTTAATCTTGGCGACGAAGGC
>CAZBLF010000051.1:0-2487 GCA_964492935.1 uncultured Methanosarcinales archaeon | reverse complement strand
AAGACGGGCGGGAAACGGCAGTTCCTCTCCCTCCTTTCATGATGGAAAAGGAGAAGACCTTTCATCTTTCAGAGATTCTCGCACCCATAGCGGACAATGTGAACATTATAGTGAAATCGACAATCGTTTGTTTCTTTCTCGGCTCTTCTAACTTTCTGGTCTTGCTCATGCTCCCAGAGAAAGAATTACGGCAGATAGATCTAACATATACAACTGTTGCAAAACTGATTGTCCCAGGAAGCGGTGGTTTTCCTGGAGCAACTGCGGATGCAGAGCCAGATAAAGGTGGTGGGGGTGGAGCAATTGCTCAATTAATTCGTGGAGCCGTTTCTCCTCCCTCTTCAGGTAGTGGCGCTGCAAGTCTCACAACGCCGGCAATATGGCCTGAGCTCTTGTCGAGCCACGCTTTTGCCAAAAGAATGCTGCTAACCAAGTATGATACGGAAAGATATGGGGAACAAAAGACGCTCCTAGAGATCAATCAGCTTGTAATAAAGGATAAGGCAGAGAAACCACCTACCATCTGGCAGAAAGTTTTTGGGACAAAAAAAGAAGTTCAGGAAGAACCGGATGTAGGTTTGGACACTTTGATAATGGAAAATATGGGAGTTCTTTCAACGATGATAAAGTTCGGTTCTTCTGGTTCCTTTCAGACTCTAACAGTTACAACCTTTGAACCTTATCTCTCTGTCGATATATGTTACATTCTACTTGAGGAACTACAGAAATTCACAAAATATTTTCATGACAGAAATCTTCAGGAAAAACGCCAATATATAGAAGAGAGAATAGAAGTCATCGGAAAAGAACTCGATATCGCCAAAGAGAAATACAGGGTGTTCACGGAAGCGAACCGGACAGTTTCCAGTCTAAGGTTGCAATGGGAATTAGAAGAAGTTCAACAACCAGTAAGCCTCTATCGGGGAATTTATACATCGCTTATTGGTCAATTAGAAACTGTGAAAATAGAACAAAATGATAATTCAACATCAGAACCTTTGATTGTGGATTATCCTATTCCTCCTCTAGGGCCATCTGAAGTTAAAGCCAGCGCTTTAAGAAGTCCGAAATTCGTATTTCTAGCCACAATTGCCGGTTTAG
This sequence comes from uncultured Methanosarcinales archaeon, assembly GCA_964492935.1. Lineage (GTDB taxonomy): Archaea > Nanobdellota > Nanobdellia > Woesearchaeales > JACPBV01 > JAQBWB01. Next base: position 1,386 of record CAZBLF010000051.1, on the reverse strand, counting down.
GTTTTGGATTCGTCATCGCTTTTGCTAAGGGTTATTTCTCAATAATTGAAGAAGATGAAAAGAGACGACTTAAGGATGTAAAGGAAAAAGCTACGTTGAACTTAAGGAAATTTGTTTCCTCAATTAGAATAAGTGCACTGTTCAGAAGGAAAAGATCCTTCAAAGGTTAAGTTTTCACTTCTTTTTATCTTTCTGTCAACTTTCCACTCTACAAAAAATAAATCTCTATGATCTTCGTTACCGGTGCGGCCGGATTTATAGGGTTTCATTTAGCTCAAAAGTTGCTTGATACTGGTCATGATGTTATCGGGTACGATAATGTAAACGACTATTACGATCCTGAACTTAAAGAAGCTCGCTTAGGTGTTCTAAATGGTTATGAAAAATTCGAGTTTTTTCGTAATGATCTTTTAGATGAACAAACGCTAGCCAAAGTGTTTGCTGATCACAATCCCCGGCTAGTGGTTCACTTGGCTGCTCAGGCGGGTGTCAGGTATTCCCTTGTAAACCCGAAAGCTTATATGGAGAGTAATTCGATCGGATTCTTCAATATATTGGAAGTCTGCAGGCATCACGATGTTGAGCATCTTGTCTATGCCAGCAGCTCCTCGGTTTATGGAATGAATGAAAAGATGCCGTTCTCAACGCAGCACAATGTAGATCATCCAATTAGCCTTTATGGTGCCACAAAACGATCTAATGAACTCATGGCTCACACCTATTCTCATCTCTACGATTTACCTACGACCGGCCTTCGCTTCTTTACAGTATATGGTCCGTGGGGCAGGCCCGACATGGCGCTGTTTCTGTTTACAAAAGCGATTTTGGAAGGTAAACCTATTGAGGTGTATAACAAGGGAGAGATGAGTCGGGATTTCACGTATATCGATGATATCATTAACGGTGTGTTGTCTCTATTGGATTTGCCCCCAAAAAGCTTAAATCATTGGAACGGTAAGGTTCCTGATCCCTCATCAAGCAAAGCGCCATTCAAGCTCTACAATATTGGTAACAATAGCCCTGTTAAACTCATGGATTTTATTAACGAAATAGAAAAAAGGCTGGGAATAAAGGCTGAGATTAACTTCATGCCTCTGCAACCGGGGGATGTGGTTGCATCACATGCGGATGTAGACGAATTGGAAGAAGTTTTAGGCTATAAACCATCTACTACCATTGGTGAGGGGATTAGAGAGTTTTTAGATTGGTACAAAGAATTTTACAATATTTGAGTTATTTAGTCTCTCAATTTAGTGCTTTAGCCCCTTCTCCATTGTGTTTTGAATTCTGAATTAACTATTGCTCAAATCGGTGTCGGCTACTGGGGGCCGAACCTTCTCCGAAATTTGGTTACAAACAAGCAGTGTCATGTTAAGCTCGCCGTCG
>CAZBLF010000050.1:0-2528 GCA_964492935.1 uncultured Methanosarcinales archaeon | reverse complement strand
ATCGAAGCTTAGCGAATAAGAGTGAAAATATTGTCATTATACTCCTATCAATCCCCAAAAAACTCATGCTGACTTAAATTCAGATAAAAGGCAAAGGACCCTCAAGCGAGAAGAATTTTGGAACGAGTTTTTCTTTCGTATCGGAAATGGAGAGTCGCTTCGTGGGGTATCTAGGGACCTAGGTATCCCTTTTAAAACGGTTTGGTCAGCAATCATGATTGACGATACAAGGAAAGCAGCTTATGAAGATGCTAAAATGTCTCGAGCACACTTTCATGCAGCAAAGATTGAGGAAATTCTTGAAGATGTGGAGTCTGGAAAGATTGACCCTCAAGTTGCGAGAGTCTCTATTGATGCGAGGAAGTGGTTGGCGGCAAAGATGTATCCGAAGTTTTTCTCAGACAAAGTTCATCTTCAGCACGAAATGAGAGTTGATGTGAGGAAACAACATGTAGATGAATTAAAAGGATGAATAAGACCCAGAAGAGTCTTAGCTAATCTTTATGTAGTGTCTGATCCTAATAATCATACCTATCGTTAAGTTTGAACATTCTAGATGATTTGTGGATCATTAAGGAAATTTTTATATCCTTTAAAGCCTTTACCCTTATACGCATAATGAATTGATGCAGGTAAGTTTACAGGTTTAGTTGGCAAGTCGGTGTAACAACCATGACAGTAGTCATTCCATTTTTCTCTAGCGCTATTCTTTCTTTTTTCTGGATCTCTCACTATATTTCTATCGAGCAAACCTAGTTTTGATGCAAATGATTTTGCTTCTTCAAAAGATAAATAATCTAGATTTCTAGGTTTTGTTGATGTACCCAACCAATCAGGCCAACTAATCCACTCATCTGGATATGCTTTTAGTGGGTCTTTAGGAATATCGGAGAGTATTGAACCGATCTTATCTCTTAACAAATCTGCTTTGTAATGTCTCCAAGACATGTAAATCTTTTCCTTGTCACGTCCACCTTTCTCAGATTTTAATCCTAGTTTTCTAACAAATTCTCTTGCTTCATAAAAATCACGAAATTGTTTAAGATGAGTCGCTACTCTTTGTGAGCCAAGAAAATTCCCCCAACTTATCCATTCTTTTTGGTAAGTTCTTTGGGGATTTACTGGTATATCATCTGGCAAAGAAATCAGATTAGGGAATTCTCCGTTACAATACTTTCTCCAGTCTTGAAATGTTGATAATTTAAGTTTATTCACAAAGGTTCTTGCCTCTTTAAATGACATATACTCCCTTTGAGAAGTGGCAAAAAAACCTGTTCCTAACCAGTCACCCCAGCTTATCCAATTAAGAGCATAAACCCCCCTAGGTGCTGAAGGAATGTCTGGTGGCTTGTCTTTTGTTTTAGAGAATTTAAACCATGCAGATTGCTCTTTAAAATTTAGTGATCTAGCAAACTCTCTTGCCTCCTCAAAAGGTCTCCAATTGGCTCTCCCAATGTTGCTCCATAACCGAGCATTCAAATACTCTTTGAATTGATTAAGGTTAATTTTTATTTGCTTATCTATTTCTGGAGGTATGAATGGACCTCCTCCCCCACCACCTCCTTCATCTCTGTCAATGAATCGAAATTGTTCTACTATCCTTTCATCATGTACTGACAACGAGGTAACAACTCTTGCAATGTGTCTGAATTCTGTTTGTTCGGCAAATTCATCAAAGTCTAAATTCTCAGGGACAATTAAAGGGAGTAGGATGAGCCCGAATTCTTTTCCTTCATGAAGCCTTAAAGCTCTCCCAGAAGCCTGTACAATATCAACTACAGATGTCTTGGGATCAGCAAAGATTACTGTATCAACTGCAGGCACATCGACACCTTCAGTAAGACACCTAGCATTTGTTATCAGGGATTGATTGGATTGAGCAAATTCTCTGACTACGGAAGCTCTTTTGCCCGATGAAAGTTTGCTTGATACTGTATAGTGTTCTATGGAACTGGTGCCTGTTAATGTACATATTTTTTTACTAAGCTTTTTGAAATCTTCCGATCGTTTGATACTGCTGTGAAAGGATATGGCTTTTTTCCCAGAGTGCTTTTCAAACAAGTCAAGCATCGCTAAACACGAACCTACATCTTTTGCTTCTGCATAATGAAATTCACCTCCCTCCTCAAAGAGGGAAGCATTTTCATCCATTAGCTGTTTTATTCGGGTCTCTAAAACTGCAATCGTAACGATTTTGTAGTCACTGATGATTTGAGGATCAGAAGAGATTGCTTGTCCAAATGTCATCTGAAAGATGGTTTCCCCATAGTCCGCACTGTCATTCATTGAAAGCACATCATCATTTTGACCACTAAGCACTCTTTCAGTTGCAGTCAAAAAGATCCGATATCTCGTCTGATAATTTTCATCTGCAACCAGTGCTGCAAAATTTTTTTCCCGGTAGCCCACTGTTTTGTGAGCTTCATCAAGAATCGTAAGGCCAAATTCGAAATCAACCGCACGTGCACCTTCGATCAGCTTCTTACTGCTCTGATAGGTAACAAAGATGATCTTCTTCTGATCTGATT
>CAZBLF010000049.1:0-2563 GCA_964492935.1 uncultured Methanosarcinales archaeon | reverse complement strand
GCAATCTTTCCAAATTCACTTTCAGAAATCGTTAAGTTAAGCGTACCGGGAAATGCTTTAAATCCCAATTTCGAAAGAAACTGCTTTTGATATCCAGCCTGATCAACATAGTATGCACCTTCACCAAGCCCAGTAACCAACGTCCCATTCACAACCGAACCCGACTTGAAAACAGAACTCAGAAGTTGAAATTTGTCCTCCAACAGTTTCCGTCCAGCAGCATCTACACTAAGAGTAACTCCCTTACCCGTAATCTGCCGAGCAATAATGCCCTGCCCCTCAAATTCGATCAATTTCCGACTAATAGTCTGCTGACTCGTTTCCAAATACTTTGCAATTTCACTTGTAGAAGTCTCCAAACTACCATACAATCCAGCTCGTTCAGCAATATACTCAAGCAACGTCATCTGCATACCACTACAAACGCCAACCCACTTAAAAATGTTACGCTACTCAAATGTGAGTAATACACAATAAAGAATATCGTGAAGCTAATAAAGAAAACATTGCTAAGAAAAGAAAGCAATATTATGAACCTCATAAGAAAGCAGTTGTTCTGAATGGAAAAGGAATTATGCAGTAATTCTACAACCGAAAACAAACCGTTCCCCTGTAAACTTCTTTACTCGTCTGATGATCACGAGTAAAAATACTCTTAGAAAGCTTCAATTCACCTTTAGGAAACGTTTTCTTCAATTTCTTCCCAATCATCTTCAAGAATTTGTTAGACGAGAGATACAAATCTACTCCAGTCTTCAAAGGAACCTCTTTAGCAACCCACACCTTCCCGTCCTTTTTCATCTGCGATTTGATCATTTGAAAAACTTCCTCAGTAGGATTGCGAAGCTGTAAAACTCCTTCAAAATACTGCGGGTTTCTGTCTGGTATGTTTCCCATACAGCTAAACTCACCCATATACTTTTAAACGTATCTATAGTCACGGCAGAAAATAATCAGAGATTTGTCTGCGTTCCTAATAAGCAAAGGCAGGAGTAATCTTCGAAAATTAGCTGCCTTTGCTATAAACGATACCTTTTTATGTGACCTAAAGTAAAGCAAGCCATGCGAAAAGACGAAATAAAGCATTACCTTCGAAAAACATGGAAGTTCATCTGGGAAGAGGATAGCGCAGCATCCTGGCTCGTCAACATCGTTCTCGCCTTCGTATTAATAAAATTCATTGTCTATCCCACGCTAGGATTTCTCTTACAAACAGCCTTTCCCATCGTAGCCGTAGTTTCCGGTTCCATGGAACACAAAGTGACATTAGATTCAACATCAAACTACAAATACTGTGGTGTCTCTTTCGAAGAAAAAGAAAACGCAGACTTCTGGGAGACCTGTGGCGAATGGTACGAACAAAATACCGTCATCAATGAACAAGACTTCAAAGACTTCCCATTCAGCAACGGATTCAACAAAGGAGACATCATGATTCTTCGAGGTAAGAAGCCACGAAACATTAATATAGGCGACGTAATTGTCTTCCAATCAGGCAGACCAGACCCCATCATTCATCGGGTCATTGATATACGGGACGGCTATTACTTCACAACCAAAGGCGACCACAACGCGCGCGTCATCAGCGAACATCCGATAAAGGAAGACAACATCGCTGAAGACCAGGTGCTCGGCAACGCCTTTATCCGAATACCGTTGCTCGGCTACATCAAAATCTGGTTTGTCGAACTCATACAACTACTAATAAGGTGATACCCCATGTTTTGTCCAAAATGCGGCTCCATAATGCTGCCCAAGAAAGAAGGAAAGAAAACAATAGCAAAATGTTCGTGCGGCTACTCCGCAAAAGATAACGATTCTCTAACCGTAAAGGAAGAAGTCACCGGTGTCAAGAAAAAGATCGAAGTCATTGAGAAAGACCACACCCTAGACTCACTACCCGTCATCGATGCAAAATGCGACGACTGCAGTCATGAAAAAGCGTACTTCTGGACCGTCCAAACGAGAGCAGCAGACGAACCAGAAACTAAATTTCTAAAATGTGTCAAGTGCAAACATACGTGGCGCGATTATGATTAGTCAGAATTAACTCTTTGGTAGAATGCTTCCTGAGCTTCAGTTAAATTTTTCTTGATATCAGATACATTAACAGGCTTCTCTAGGATAGGATGATCAGTTAAAGTAGATACCTGTTTACCTTGCTCAGGAGTATATTGCCCACTCATAAATTTTATCTCGGGAAGATAGCTACCATTATAGTGCTGCCCATAAAGACCAATAATTTCTTCAACGGCGGAAGGTCCATCCAGTACTGGCATCTGAATATCTGATAGAATCACCGCAATATCAGGAGCAACTCCATCTAATTCCTGAAAATGTTCAGATATCCCATCTACCGCATCCTGGCCATTTTCGTAAGCAGAAGAATCCATATTAACAATACCCACCACGGCAGAGACAAGTTCTCTAATTCTTGGTTCATCTTCTATAACTATGACCCTTCCTGGTCGAGGTACGACTGCCATACTCTCAACTAACGAATATCCCTATTTAAAGGAGAATTCCGTACTCTGCTTTAGCAGAGTGATAAACGCTAAATAAC
>CAZBLF010000048.1:0-3130 GCA_964492935.1 uncultured Methanosarcinales archaeon | reverse complement strand
CGGATTGGGTGGTGTGCTAGCAGGTCTTGGAATTAAAAACGCTTTAGATAAGCGTAAAGAAGCTAGTTATGAGACGTCAATTGCTACGCTCAACGATGTTGATGTTGACTATCGGGGAAGAGCAAAGGCAGTTGAAAGTCTCAGAACGTTTGCAAAGGATCGAGAAGATATTGCTCACGTATTACTTCAATACGACTATGCTCAAAGTTTGTTTGATGCTGAGGTAGTAACCTCTGATGAAATTACGCCAACGGTAGCATTACTTAAAGGCATGACCTTATTTGACAGTACACTTGAACAAAATGCACTTGAAGGACTGGAATATTCAAGATTTCTAGTCAGTCAGGGAGACAGCGTGGCTAATGTTGCGACCAAAAAAGATAACTATCAAGAAGCTGAGAGAGTGCTTCGCGGTGTACTTGATGCTCGTGGCGGCAAGTTCAAGGCAGCTAATGTTGAGTATAAGGCTGTAGCTGAAAAGCTGAAAACCCTATAATCTGCCTGTAAGGGCATTTTATTATTTCTTTTTTGTTGATATCTCTGTTTTGCATTCACTGGGTTTGCACTACCTCATTTAGCCGAAGCTGTTTCTCTAATTGTCGCTTTCACTCCTTCGAAATAAAGACCAAAAACAAAAGGTTTATATATTTTGATTCTTGGTTTGTATTCATTAATTGTAGATACAGGGAATACTATGCCAGAAAACTTTGGAGGTTGGTTAGCGAAACGTGAAGTTAGTCCTACTTTTACGTACATGGCCATGGTTCTTGAGTATAAACACCTCCAGAAAGATGTTGGGGGGTTGCACGATGATCATGCATCATTAAAAAAGGACATTCACGATCACGATATTGAACGTATTCAAAAGGATTTTACCAGTATGCAGGAGGAATACGATGGTGCAGATATCCATTCGTATAAATTTGGTTTTAGAAATCTTGTTCTCGAACGGATGGAGCTTAATAAGCAGAGAATGCTTGGGAGACTCATCCACCGGGTCTATGGTCAGGATAATGCTAAACTTAAGGCCGTTTTTACGAAGATAGGAAGTAAAAAAGTTCATGAGCAAGCAGATAAACTGTTGGAGCAAGAACATCACCTTGATGAGTATGTGGCTGAGCGAAGAAGAATTCTTAGTCACCAGGTCCATGATGAAATCAAGGGAGAATGGAAGGGCACGCTCAATATCCAGGCGGTGATGGAGGGTAAAACTGCTGTGGGTTTAACGTTTAAGAAAGATCCTACTGGCTTTGTTCAATTGATGAATCTGCGGTGGGGAGCTATCCGAGGGTTACGTAGAGAGATTTTTTCCGTTGAAAAAAATGAGAAGGATTTGAAGACTCGGGCGAAAATAAGCATAGGTCTTCATGATAAACTTCTGAAAGTATCTCAAGGCCATGGCAGGAAAGTCGACAAGATGGTGGCTAAACTTCTGAAAAAGGAAGGGGAGATAGAAAAGGATGTCTTAAAAGAATGGAAGGAACTCTTTGAACATTCTGAAAAGATTATTAAGCACACCTACAAAATTTTCATTTTTGATTTGTTACTGATTCGCGCTATTGTGGAGATGCTGAATAGCGACGATGCAACTGATCATCAGCTGCTAGTGGATCATGGCATTCCTGAAATGATGGGGAAGACCTCTATCGAGGAATTGCAGAAAGATAAAAAACATATTCAGGCTCATGTTGACAATTTACAGAAATTTCTCTTGCAGCTTTCAAGCAAGAATAAGTAAAAAAGGGTTTTAGATGGCATTAATGGACATGAAGGATTGGGTTAGTGGTGCTGTTGGCACGCTGATTTTTCTGATGGGTGCTTTGCCGTTACTTTCTACTTGGGGAGTTGGTCCAGGATGGTTTGCCTTTAACTTGCCGATTGCGTTGTTGTCGTGGGTGGTTGCTGTTGGAGGTTTTTATTTAATCATTAATTCGGTTATCGAGATTACTAACTCCAACATTGTGGGCTGGATTTCGTTTGGAGTGGCTGCAGTTATTACTACCATTGGGATTATGAAGGTGCTCGGTCAGTTTGGTAAGGTTTCTGGAATTTTTGCTATGGATTTTGTTTCTGGGATTATCTTTAACGTCATTTTCATTATCTTGGGTGGCTTTTTGATGGTCGCTACCTTTGCTATGGAGATGTGATGGTATTCCGCTACAAATGGAATCCTAAATTTTCTGAGATTTTTTGTAACAACATTGTTCGAGGTGCGGTAGGGATACGGAGATTGGAGGAGGAGCTTCCTAGTGTTTCGGAAGAGATGACGCAGAAAGAGGGTGGCGTGTACCTGACTCATATTGATCTGATGTTGGATTTTTTGGATTTGATTATTTTTTCTACCAGTTCTTTATTGTACCGAGAGGAGAAAACGTTGATGACGTTTGGGAAGAAAGTTCAGGGGGCTTGTGCTTGGTTGTTGAAAAGAGTTGATAAAGATAAGCGAAATTTGTCGAAGGATGGAGCGAAGCTTGAGAAGTTGATGGGACAGGCGAAAGCTCGAAAGGCAAAGGTGAAGCGTCTGGGACGTACGGTTAAGAAGGATGAGGGTTTGTTGGAAAAAGATAATAGTCGATATGAGGCGTATCTGGATGCGTTAGCGGAGACGGTCGAACATATTGAGAAGGTTGCTGAGAAGATTCATGGGCTTGATAACATAGGTAAGGCGCAAAAGAGAGATGTCTTGAGTCCTGCGTACATCAAGGAGCGGATGTCGGTGCGCACTAATTATGGATTAGTTACGTTAATACGGCGTGAGGCGATTGAGGTCGATCAGGCGGTGAAGGGAATTGCTCGCAAAGTAAAGGCGTTGCGAAAGATCTTGCGGAAAAAAGGGAAGTTGGATGGAGAGGATGAAAAGCAGTTGTTCAAGTTGGTGGAGATTGAGGCTAAGGATATTGAACTTATTTTTGAGCATGCGTTGACGGTGAAGGGGAGATTGCATAGCCATTTGAGTCGGTTTTCGAGAGGTGCTTTGGCACTTGGTTTAGGGGCACGTCATCAGAAGGTGCGAAAACATTATCATGAGTTAACGGATGAGATTAGGACACAGCAGAAACGAATGTCCAATGAATTTGAATCGATAGATATAAAAAAGAGTAAAGCTGGAAAAGTAATTAGGCATGATTTT
>CAZBLF010000047.1:0-4600 GCA_964492935.1 uncultured Methanosarcinales archaeon | reverse complement strand
GCGGTGATATAAACATTGGAGACGCAGCCGGGTACGCTGTTTTCTTCTTTTTCTTGTGCTTTGGGAAAGTCGCCTAGTTCTTTTCCGTATTCTACTAGTAATTCTAGCATTTCTCGTTTTTCTGGAAAGCTAGCTAGAAGTTCTTGTTCTTGTTTGAGGTACTCAGTAGGATTCATGAGAATTAACGGACTTTGATGGCGTATTCGCCTTCTTTGGCCATGTGTGTTTTCTCTGCAATAAGAGATTTCTCAGGGTTTAGAATGTTGATTCTACCGTTCCAGGAAGCAGAGAAGTCTTTCTTGTTCATACCTTTCTCTTTGATTTCTGGCTCGCTTAGGAGTTCTTTACTTGTTTTGTTTGCTAGTTTCTTTGCCATGAGGTATTGCAATCTGAGCTTGTTTTTAAACCTAACTATTTAAGAAGCCATTTTAGAGCTTTCTTTGCCATCTTGGGTGCCATTGCTTTGTGTCTTTCAGTCATCTGGGTTGCGGAACCCATAAGATAGGTTTTTGTCTTGATGCCGAAGAATTGTAGGGTGTCTTTTTGTACAACTTTTCTTACTCTCCAACCGGTGAAAATTAATGATAGGAGTTTGTTGGTGCCGCCGGACATGAAGACGATTGCCTTTTTTCCTTTTAGGAGTGGTTTTGGAATTGCTATTGGGCTCCATTTGGGTTTGATGAATCTGAAGGCGAATCTCGCTGTAAAAACCTTGTCGAAGAATCCTTTTAAGATTGCTGGCGTTGAATTCCACCAGACGGGATGGATGAAGATGAGTTTGTTGGTGTTTTTTACCAAATCTTGGAACTGTTTGTTTTGTTTGGTGATTTCGTATCCGCCTGCGGTGTAGTGTTCTTCCTTATGTAAGACGGGATCGTATTTGATTTTGTAGAGATCTATGAGATTGTATTTGATCTTTTGTTTATTGAGGTATTTTTTGGTTTCGTCTAGAAGCATAGAACAGTGGGAGTCTCCCGGAGGATGTGCGTATACGATTAGGGGTTTCATTCCTGATTATTTAGAATTGAAGTTTATAATAGTTGCTAAACTAATTTAGAGTAAATAATCATCTGATTGTTTACTTTAAGAAAATGAAATAGACAGAGAAAGCTAAAAGCGAGAAGATGCTAGTATAAATCGAAGGATTTAAATATATTCTTCACTAGTCCAACCCATGAAGAAGTTAATTACTGCATTAATATCGCTATTCACCGTTGCAGGAATAATCCAACTCCTGTCGGCTTCTGTTTCAAGCATAGGACAGCTTATTAGATTAGGAAATGTTGCTGATCCAGATGGATTACAGTTTTCAGCATGGATAATATTACCCACTATACTGGGCACGTATGCATCTTACAGATTACTTAAGGATCCAACATTCTTCAACCGATATAAGAAAACCTTAACCTTTTTTGGATGGGGGATCATCTTAACAATAATTGCTACACTCATCATGTTCACTATCGTTGCTATTTCTGGAGAACTGATGGGATTGATAATTGTGATTGGAGTTATGGGAATAGGAAGTTTACTATCCTTCATTCTCGCCTTAATAGGTTGGTTTTTTGATAGAAATAAGTAATGATGTGTTTTTACAATTTCTACTGAGCGCAGATATTGGTGTCTACCATTTTGTAATATCACCTAACCGAATATCTTACCAAACCACTCAATAAACCTTTGGATAAAACTTGGACTGATACACGTGCTGTTTACGCACACATTGCTATCACATTCATAGTTATTATTGCAATCACTCGCTTCCTCTTTTTGTGATTGCATCGTCCTGTCTACTTCGCAATACATTCCACCATATCTTATGCTCGCTGGGATACAACTCCCATTGTAGTTGCAACCTAAACTTGCTTCGATGTGAGAGCACTTTTTAGGACTTCCTGAGCACAAATCGGAAGTACAAGCATTGTCGTCGTCACAGTCTGTCCTAGTGCTACATTCATCAGGTTCATTCTCTACCGGCTTAACGGAAGGCATTATCGCTCTTTTTGCTGGTGCTACCGATGCAGGTGGTTTTGCGATAGAGGGTACACTAATAATTTTTCCCGGACCCCCATTAATACAGAATTTGCCTTCATTAGTAGATAGAGTATCAACAAAGAACTCTTCTCCATCTGCTAGGGAGAAACTAGTTCCTGCTGACAATGCATCGGTTAATTCTCCATTCACTGTAAATAACGCTCTACCATTACTGATGGTTAATGAAATTTCATAGTCATGATCTGGGAACTTGTAGGTTTTAGTCTCACCCGTACCTAAGGTGTTGGTTTTTCCACAAAATTTCTGAGGAAGAGCACTAATAATCTCTCCTGGCCCTCCATTGATGCAAAACTTACTATCTCTTTCTGATAGAGTATCAACAAAGAGTTCTTCTCCGTCTACGAGTGAAAAGCTAGTTCCTGCAGATAATGCATCAGTTACCTCTCCGTTTATCGTGAATACTGCTCCCAGGTTGCTAATCTTCAATGATATCTCATAATCATGATCTGGGAACTTATAGGTTTTAGTCTCATCCTTACCCAATGTGTTGGTTTTTCCACAAAATTTCTGAACTATTTCTTGTTTGAAATCATCACTCGTAATTTCTGAGATTAATTTTATTGTAGCAGGAATATCCCTTCCAAGAAGATAGCTAGAAATTTTTTGTGCCCATACAACATGCTCAGTAGGAGCGGTGTCTCCAACGATGATCAATGCACTTTGCTGGTAAATAAATGTAGTAACTTTATTGGGTAAATCCTCTCGATTGACTTCACTATTCAATTTAACATTTCCTGAAGGGATGCCTAGCTGTGCATCTGAGAGGATATCTTGAATAAGAATAATGTCTTCTGCAGGAGATTTGTCATCTATAACAAAAAAATAACTAATCCCTGAGTTAGAAATAGAGATACAGGAATCTTTGAGGTATTTATTTGAGATTTCATCGCAAAGAGAATCAGCTCCCCCATTTAATCTTAGATCAATGTAACATTTGTCTTTTTCACCATTAGTTTGTAAATCTGCACAGTTCTCAATCGCATACACTGCAACGATTGAAAAGATCATCATTATACTCAAAAGCATTCCTGTTTTTTTCATTATATCGCCTCACAAGTTCATTCAACAACCTTGGAGGAATGAGTATATAAATTATTCGATTATACTCCGATGTCCCATTGCATGATAATTCCATAAACAATCACATGATTATTTACTTTGATTCTATTACAGGTAAGAATTAGAAAAAAAGAAGGGGGTGGGTTATTTACCCTAGAAGACTTCCCTTTTTAGGAGCTTCCATTCTAGACTGAACTTAACAGCTCCATGTCCTAGGATGGTTAGGAAGCTGAAGAAGTAGAGGAGTGCCAGTTCGCCACCATTTACTAACGGTATTAGTCCAGCAGATGCGTGGGCCATGCCGTAGGCGATTGCGATCTCTAGTGCTGCAATTCCTGCTGCTAGTCTTGTAAAGAAGCCAACGGCAATTGCGAATCCGCCTAGTAGTTCGATATAACCAGCGAACCACATTAGGGTGAAGACGGGTGCGGTTGCGCCGCCCATTCCGCCAAACATTCCTGCGATCTTTTGTAGGCCGTGCTGCATGAATAAGAGGCCGATGAAGACTCTGAAGATTACGTATAGGGTATCGTGTTTACTTTCAATCCATTTCCACATTGGTAAGCACCTCGCTTTTGATGTTGATTGTAATCGAGATATAAAAAGGCATGGGTACTCAGGAAAACACAAGGTTTTTATAGTCCTCCCTCGTCAGGAGAATTTAACCATAAACTGGGGGCGAAGTATATGAAGAAAATTATATTAGGATTAATTGTTATCATGTCTCTCTTTGTAGCAGGATGTGCTGTGGAGGAACACGTGGATGATGATGATCACGCAGAGGAGATGGTTGATGACGCTCCGGTAGTAAGTTCATCTGAAGATGCTGTAGCAACTACGCCAGCAGCTGATGCTGAAGAGGCAGTCGTTGCGGTTGCAGAAGGAGAGGTAAGTTTGACTAAATCTACTTTCGATCCGGACACGTTAACCGTTAGTAAAGGAGCTACGATTACGTTTGTATTGATTGATGGACCTCACCTGTTGTCGGACAACGGAGAGAGATTCAGCGGTCGTATGAATGCTGGAGAACGTGTAGATTATACGTTTGATGAAGTTGGCGAACATAAGGTGTTCGATGCTTTGTTGAAAGCTACCATGTTAGTAACAGTAACTGAATAAGTTACTTCTTTTTTTCTTTTTTTTTAAAACACAACACTTAAATATGTTGATTTCTCATTTGACTATATGAAGAAGACGGAGAGGGCAATTTTAACTGTTTTTGTTATTGGTTTGTTGCTTGTGGTATTGCGGGCTTTAGTGCCGGCCGAGGTTGTTGTTGAGCCTGTTATTGATAATACTGCATTTAGAGAGGAGATCGTGGACGAAGTAGTAGAGGTTGAACGTCCAGCGGTGTTGATTCCCCAGGAAGTTACGATAGAGATCATTGGTTTTGATTTTGTTCCGAGTGATATTATTATTTCTCCCGGTACCACTGTTACCTGGAAAAACTAGACAATAAGGCGCACAAAGTTGTAGAATACAAGAG
>CAZBLF010000046.1:4645-5640 GCA_964492935.1 uncultured Methanosarcinales archaeon | reverse complement strand
AGTTATTTAGCGTTTATCACTCTGCTAAAGCAGAGTACGGAATTCTCCTTTAAATCTTCCTTGCAAACGTTAAGAAACCTGTATGCACCGTCTGCGTAGTTTTAGGTCGAACCTTCCGCTCGATAATCTCCCACTCTCGCTGCACCAATTCTACTGTCTTCAGATGAACAAACGCTTCATCAGCTTGCACAGCAGTAACAAAATCCATCACCTGAGGAATCGTAGGACTGTAAGAAACTAAAAAACCACCCGTCTTCAAGGCACTTGTAGCACTTCCTAAAGCCTCCCACGGCTCAGGAACATCAAGAGTCATCACATCAATATTCGTCTCCGTAACATCCATATACACGCTACCTTTCTTCACCGTAAAGTTCTTCAAGCCGAGAGTCTCCTTATTCTTCTTCACAATCGCAATAAAATCATCCCTAAGTTCGTAGGCAGTAACCTTCTTACAAATATGAGCTAAGAAACACGATAACGCACCGCTACCAGCACCTGCATCAACAACAACAGAATCCTTTCCAATACCTGTTTCTGTAATAATAATACCAATATCCTTTAACGTGATAATCTGAGCATTCCGTTTAATCTTCTGATACAAATCCAGAAAGGAAGCCTCAAAACAGGAATACTCCTTGCCCTTGTTAGAAACAATCTTTCCCGCCTTACCCGATAAATCCTTCTTAGTAAAATAACCATCCGCACTATGATAATCACTAGTCGAATCTCTAACAAGATACTTCTTTCCCTCGCCGTTCATCAACACTCGCTCCTTAGCCATAACCTAGAAAGTCACAACTCTCTTTATAACCGTTTCCATTGAGAAAAGATTTATATAAACACTCACGACTTTCAACATCATGGGCCTGTAGCCTAGCCTGGATAGGGCGACAGAACATTATGTTCCGCCAGAGCCTTCTAAGCTGTAGACCGAGGGTTCGAATCCCTTCAGGCCCATTTTTCTCTTCTCAATTGTCCTAGTAGCGTTGAGCAAA
>CAZBLF010000046.1:4387-4545 GCA_964492935.1 uncultured Methanosarcinales archaeon | reverse complement strand
TGCACGGGTACCTATAGGGTGAAACCCTTAGGTGGGAATCCCTTCAGGCCCATTTTTCTCTTCTCAATTGTCCTAGTAGCGTTGAGCAAAGCGAAATGCTACATCTAGTGCACGGGTACCTATAGGGTGAAACCCTTAGGTGGGAATCCCTTCAGGCC
>CAZBLF010000046.1:0-4287 GCA_964492935.1 uncultured Methanosarcinales archaeon | reverse complement strand
CATTTCGGACTGAAGGTTAGGGAATGTTTCATTTCCTTTATCTTCAGGCCCATTTCGGACTGAAGGTTAGGGAATGTTTCATTTCCTTTATCTTCAGGCCCATTTTATTATCTTATCAATCATTTTTTCTCCCAACCAACAACCTTTATATATCATAATACACCAAAAAACATAGGGGATACTATGGCTGAAGAGAAAGTTCTCAAGAGATCAAAAATAGGCATGGAAGTAGAGCTAGCTCTTTTAGACAAAGACGGTAAAATGTCTAATGAAGCCCCAAAAGTCATCAAAAAGGTAAAAAAACAACATCCCAAAATTAACATCTACAAGGAAATCGGCCACAACATGCTCGAGCTAGGATGTTTCCCTCACGTCGAAACCCATGGGCCAGCCTTCGAAATGCTCAATTCTACCGAAATAGTAAATGAGATTGTAGAAAAACTAGACCTTAGACTCTTCTCGTTCGGAAGCTATCCCGGAACCTTTGAACGCTCCTACAATCGAGAGCCCAAATACCAAATTAAAGAAAAAATACTGGGAAAAGAAAAAGCAGAGAAAGCACTCAATTCATTCGGCTTCCACTGCCACTATACTCTTCCGAAAGGAGTCTTCGATCCCGTTACAAAATACGTCAAAATTCTCAAGAATAGCAAAATTGCCAGATCCATGGTAGGATCCTACAATCTAGCAATAGCTGCAGACCCAGCACTAGTAGTATTTTCACAGTCTTCACCTTTTAGCGAGAACAACCACCTTGCCAAAGATATGCGAGTGATGTTATACCGAGGCGGCAGAAAGCTCCACACGAATCTAGGACTCTACTCCAACCATCAGCAATTTGCCGGTCTACCTCCCTATAAACAAACGCTCCAAGATTTGTTACATTCAGTAAAAAGAAGAACCATCAAATGGTTTCAATTAGTAAAAAAAGCAGACCCTAAGACAAAACCCAGCGACATCTATCCCTATCCATTAGACATCTCATGGAATCCAGTAAAAATAAACAAACTAGGAACCTTAGAACAACGAGGCATGGACACTAATCTCCCGAGCATCAACTTCGCCAACATGATTCTCTACAAATACGCAATGCGAAAAATCCAAAGAGAGTTCATCCAAGTCCTTCCGACGGATCACGGCCTAGCAAACGCCTTCAAAATAGAAGACAATATGCTCTTCATCCCGCCCCACACCACCGTCCGCAATCGACTTCAAAAAGCATCCGTCTATCAAGGATTCAGAAACAAGGAACTTCACAGTTACGCCAAAAAATTCTACAAGTTTGCGAAAAACGCAACACCCAAGAAATTTCATCCGTTAATAAAACCCATAGAAGAAATGATTGACAGCAAGAAATCAACCGCCGACAAACTCCTAGACTACGCAAAAAGAAAAGGCCTCATGACCGACGACAATAAATTACGAGACTCGGACGCACAAGAAATAGCACTCTATTCTGCATCAATGCTCAAACCCGACATCAAAAAAGCAAGAAAAAATCTTTCGAAACTCATGGACCTTTAGTTATGAACTATAGGATTATATCTTTCTTCACGACTAAAGTTTGGAAGACTCACAAATCAAATGTCTTCCATGACTCTAAGGCAACCAAGACTTAGGATTCTTCAACTTCTCAGGCAGGTATTTCTCAAGAACGAAATTAAGACCCTGTGCTGCGAACGCCTGCTGCTCGACACGAACCTTCATCTTAAACATCTGATTTAGAGCTTTCTGCCATTCCTTGTAATGAGCACAAAACGGATCGTTCTTCAAAACGTCCTTAATCTTCTTCAAATCCACGTCCTTCAAAGGATGCGTAGGCAACTTATATTCAATAATATCCTGTGGCGTAACACCAATAAATTTAGCATTAGGTACACAAAAGTATTTGTTAATGTGTGCTGCATTCCCACTTCCAACTTTCAAAGTCCTATAAATCGAAAAGAATCCATAGGGATCTCCGTCCGTAAACACGTACACGGGAAGCTTCTTCTCATCACTTAATCGTCTAATAAATCTTCTACATGCTCGTGAAGGCACACCCCCCATCGAAATCAAAATACAGTTAGCCTTCTTCCAATAATTATGTTTTGCAAGTCTCTGAAACATACCTGCAGTCTCAATAGCTAGAATAAATTTCGCCGAAGTCTCAAATTTCAACTCCTCAACTGAAGAAGGAATCGAATAAGCGCCCGAACCAAATTTAGTACAGTCAATCTTCAACGTTTTACCGGTATCCGAGTCCTTATCCACAACAATAAGCTTTCCAGCAATATCTCCACCCTTCTCTTCCGGAATAAAGCCCATCTTTTCACGATTAACCATCAACATAGCTTCAACGTCATCCATCACCGCATCAGAATCAGGTTGCTCCGAAAATCGCGCATCGCCCCAGTTCTTAGAAACATAATACGCCTCTCTCTTCGTAGCAATATCCTCAGCTTCAATAAGGTCCTTAGAAAGTCCCATCATCCGTAGCGTCTGAGCAAACGTCTTAATCGTATTCACCGTCAACGTCCTATTCTTCATCTTCTTCAGAATCTGAAAGTGACCTGATTTAGGATCATATTTAACATTAGACAACGATCGCAAAGGCGTCTCTAATTCAGGCTGCTTCTTCTTCAGGATCTTCTTGTAAATACCATCAGCAATGTCTTTAATATCTGCAATCACGGGGCTTTTTTTCATTTCTTATCACCAAGTGTAGTCTGCTTATCGTCCTTCGCATCTTCTTTAGCTTCTACAGCATCCTCTTTCGTCTCAGTAGCATCCTCTTCCTTCGAACCTTCAGAATCATCAACCTTCTTCTCATCTTTTCCAATAGCAGCTAAATCAGCATCATATTCTGGATTATCTACTTTAATCTCCTCTAATTCTCCGCGCTTATGCTCTAGAATATTCTCCAACATCACACGCACGTTTTCTTCATCAGAATCCTTATACGCAAGCAATTCCTTCAAAGCCGCAGCAACGTGAGGGATATATTTCTCAAGGTAACTTCTCTTTTTACCTTCCATCTGAATACTGTGCTTCTTACGAACATAGGTAGCCAACTTCCGACCAATGTCCTGCAATGCTAATTTAATTTCCTTGATAATCTCAGGATAATGCGCAACAGCCTCCTTACTTTCCGAAGTAAACGGAACCCAAACACTTCCAATGTGTACGACCAAAGACATCGGACCGACCGGCAATGCACCACGGCTCTGAGTTAATCCATATTTCTTCCATCCGGTAGCGATAATAGATTTACTAACTGAACAAGCTCCTTGCTGAAACAAAAGAGGTACTCGATTCGCATATCGTAACACCTTAATCGAATCATCTCCAGATAATTCTCCACCATACGCCAAACCCGCTTCAATAACAAAAGGATTGCCTCGATACACATCAGGACGTCGAGAAACAGAACAGTAAAATTCAGCATTAATCTCCTTGCGAATCCCCTTTTCAAGCAATTCTTCACCGATTGCACTAATACAATCGGTAGGCGGAGCAATAATTTTGGTAGCAGAAATGCCTTTCATCAGTTTGTCTGCCATATCTCGGTTAACATTCGCAGGTCGCGTACCTGGTAAAAGAGAAGCATGACTACAAATTTCTTTAGCCGTGCTCGGACCGACACGAGAAAACTCAGTACACAAAAATGATTGAATAGTCCGTGCTTCCGTATTCTTGATCATCCGCATCAACACCCCTAATTCAACCCCATACGGGTGCGGCTTAATCTCCTTAGCCTTTGCCGGCAACACATCAGTTGCGCGAGCAAAAATAAACTGCTCAGCTCGAGGATTGGTGTAAATAATAGTAACGTGTGGATTCACGATAGCCGTCTGCTTCAAATACTGATCTACTGATTGACTACCCTGCTGATAACTTCCCTCTAATTCCAATTCAATCCGAGTACCATGTTCCTTCTTCCACTTAATGACATCATCCTTCACAATATCAGGTTTATTCGTATTCGTATCAATATGCAATTCATAATAATGAGCTGGATCATCAGAACTAATCCGCGACGTAATCTTTGCAGGCTTTCCCGTAGTCAATTGTGCATACAACACAGAAGCCGAGATACCAATACCTTGCTGTCCACGCGTCTGAGACAACTTAAAAAATTTAGAACCATACAATAATTTTGCAAAAATAGAAGGAATTTGCTTCTTCACAATTCCTGGACCATTGTCCTCAATCACCACCTTAAACCGGTCGCCGCCCATGTCAACAACCTCGACAATGATCTCCGGCAGCACATCAGCCTGCATGTTGTGGACCGAGCCCATGACG
>CAZBLF010000045.1:0-5720 GCA_964492935.1 uncultured Methanosarcinales archaeon | reverse complement strand
AAGACCAGATAAAGAAAGTAGCTGAATTCGGAAAGTATCATCGAGACGCCACCGGAAAAAAAAACAATTTCTAATAGCAATCCACTTTTGCAATCATAAGTAAAGTTTATAAAGAACACCAGAAGAATTAATGTGTACAAAATGAAATTTCCGATAGATCTCAAGGAATATAAACTACTCACCTTCAAACTATCAGAAGCAAAGCTTTCTGCAGAACAAAAAGAGCAATTACAAAATAACATTGACTTAGCAAGAGACAGCATGATCTTCTTTACCGGCTATGCATCAGCAAAAGGCGTATCCGGCCACACCGGTGGAGCCTATGACATCGCTCCAGAAGCACTCATCGTAGAAGCCTTTACGAGAGGCGAATCAAATATCTACCCAGCATTATTTGATGAAGCAGGACATCGTGTCGCATTACAATATCTGCTAGCAGCCCTAGATCCT
This sequence comes from uncultured Methanosarcinales archaeon, assembly GCA_964492935.1. GTDB lineage: Archaea > Nanobdellota > Nanobdellia > Woesearchaeales > JACPBV01 > JAQBWB01. The sequence goes on along the minus strand of CAZBLF010000045.1, from coordinate 5,270 downwards.
AAAAAAGGCATGAAAACGGAAGACCTACTTCACTATCGAGAATACAAAGCCGGATTACCTGGACATCCCGAAGTCAATGAAAAACTAGGAGTAGATTTCGCTTCAGGACGTCTAGGACATATGTGGGCCGACATCAATGGGGTTGCAGAAAGAACAAAGCAAAAAGTAGTCCTCTTCTGTAGCGATGGCGCCCAGCAGGAAGGAAACGACGCAGAAGCCGCAAGACAAGCCGTTGCCGCCAATCTTCCCGTCGTGCTTATCGTTGACGATAACAACGTAACCATCGAAGGCTTCCCCCATGATTACCTACCAGGATTCGACGTAGCAAAAACACTAGAAGGCCATGGAATGAAAGTACTCACCATCACCACCGGCAAGAATCCAGAGAATCTAGATGTGCTCTACACCACCATCCGTTCTGCACTACTCGCAAAAGAACCCATCGCCATTGTCCACAAACGTGAAATGGCTCATGACATTCCCGAAGTCGCAGGCACCAGCAAGGGCCACGATGCAGTCTCTCCAGGAATCGCAATCCAATATCTCAAGAAACGCAATCAAAAAAATGCAATCAAACTCATCGAATCTGCCACAAAAGTAAACGATCCCGTGAAAGAGAAGGATCCAAAAGCATATCGTGGAAGTTCCGAAGACACAGCATCCTGCAGAAAGATGTTCGGACAAGCATTAGCAGAAATAATGAAAAAGAAGGGCAAAGAAGGACGAGAAAAGATCATGGTCTACAGTGCAGATCTCGGCGGCTCCACCGGCGTCAATACTATTCAAAAAGAATTCCCTGACAGATATGTCTCTGGCGGCATCATGGAACGAGGATTATTCCTAAGGGCAGCCGGTTTCGGTTCAGAACAAGGATCACAAGGCGTATTCGCAACCTTTGCAGTATTTGGTAGTGAAATGTTGTCTTCTGAAATTCAAATGGCAGCCCTAAACAAAAGAAACGCACTCTGTCACTTCTCACATGCCGGAGTAGACTGGATGGCCGACGACACCTGCCATTTCGGAGTAAATCTCAGCTTCATCGACTGTCATCTCCCCGAAGAAAGCTCCATCAAGATGTATTTCCCCGCCGACGCACTCCAAATGCAAGCAATCGTCAACAGCGTCTATGACGACGATGGACTACGCTTTATCTTCTCAACAAGATCCGATACTCCCTACATTCAAGACGAATCCAATAACAACATCCACGACGGCAACTACACCTTCGAACCCGGAAAGGATGAACTAATAAGAGAAGGCAACGATGGCTACATCGTAACCTATGGCGAGATGCTCTACCGTTGCCTTGACGCAGTAACCCAACTCAAAGAACAAGGAATAGATATCGGATTAATCAACAAACCCACTCTCAATGCAATCGATGAAACCATGATCAAAAAAGTAGGAGCATCAAAACTAGTTGCCTTTGTCGAATCCCAAAACGAAAAGTCCGGCTTCGGCAATAACTATGCAAAAGCCTTACTACAACACAATCTAACACCAAAATTCCTTCACCTCGCCGCAATAAAACCTGGTCAAGGTGGAATCTGGGAACAAATCCCTCATCAAGAGCTCGATCCTGCATCAATTGTCAAAAAAATAAAAGAACAATTCAAAAAATGAACTACGTAACACTAACCACATGAAACTAGCAATCATAGGATTAGGACGAATGGGATTTAGTATGGTCGAGAGACTGCTAAAGAACAAGCACTCGGTAGTCGCCCACAACCGCACCAAAGAAAAGGTAGATGAGATAGCAAAAAAAGGAGCCATCCCCGCATACTCACTCCAAGAGGTTGTAGACAAATTAGACGGAAAAAAGATCATCTGGCTAATGCTCCCTGCAGGACAAATTACCGATGACCACATCGAAAAACTTCTTCCACTATTGAAAGCAGACGACATTATCATCAATGGAGCAAATTCCTATTACGAAAACGCACAACGTCAGAGCAAACTTTGCGAAAAATCAGGCGTCCATCTCTTCGATGCCGGAGTTTCAGGAGGAATCCACGGCCTCAAGCGCGGCTATGCATTAATGATTGGCGGTCCAAAATCCGAATTCAAGCACATCGAACCGTTCTGCAAAACGTTAGCACCGAAAGAAGGCTACGGCTACTTCGGAGAATCAGGAATGGGCCACTACGTAAAGAGCGTCCACAACATCATCGAATACACATTTATGCAAGGACTAGCAGAAGGAGTAGAATTACTAGAAAGAAAGAAATTAGACTACAAAAAAGCTGCAAAAGTATGGCAACCTGCCAGCATCGTCACCAGCTCCTTATTAGACTGGATGGTAGATGCATTTGCTCGCCAAGATTTCAAAGATCTAAGTACTAAAATCGGCAGCGTCACCATCGAAGAACTCACCAAAACCGTAGAATCCGTTAAAGGCTTCGCTCCCGGCTTTCAAGAAGCAAGAAAAGTAAGACTTTCAACACCAGAAGGCAAATTCGATCTAGGCAAGAAAGTAATTGCTGGCATCCGAAGAGAGTTTGGCGGCCACGCCGTTGAAAAAAAGAAATAGTTCTAAGAATGCTCACTAATATCAATCGGATACCCATCCGGAATATACAAATTCGAAACAGAAAGCTCAGCTGAAGTTTTCTTCCCAGTACTAGCCAACAATTCATAAAATTCATGCTCCAAACTAGCAACATAATTAACAACTCGTTTAGCCTTATCCTCAATATCAAGCCCATGCTGCAACTCTTTTCTATGAGTAGTAATCCCAACCGGACACGTGTTTCTATTACATTGCAGAGCCTGAATACATCCTAAAGCCAACATAAAACCACGTGCAGTATAACAGGCATCCGCCCCTAAAGAAAGAGCAATCATCTGCTTCCCAGGATTGATTAACTTGCCAGAAGATAATAACTTCAACTTTCCCCGAACACCCTCTTTAACCAAAATATTCTGCACCGCATGCAATGCCGGAAATAACGGAACTCCAATATCGTCCATATAACTTTTTGGAGCCGCTCCCGTACCACCCTGAGCACCATCCACATCGATATAATCGGGAAAAGTCTTCTGTCTTTTCATCTCCTTAACCATTTCCCTAAATTCACTATCAGAACCTAAACAAAATTTAATACCTACCGGCTTTCCAACTAATTTCTGAACACGACCAATAAATGCAACCGTACTTTTAGCATCCACACATTCCTTATGGTGCGGAGGACTAACAACATCCTTACCCATCGACACGTGTCGTAAGGAAGCAATCTCCTTAGTAATTTTCTCAGCCGGCAACAAACCACCCTTTCCTGGTTTAGCACCCTGCGAAAACTTGATCTCAATCATCTTGACATTCTTCTCCGAAGCAATCTTCTTCAATTTAGCTTCATTCAACGAACCATCATCATTTCTAGCACCAAATTTAGCAGTACCCATCTGCCAAATCAAATCAGCCCCTTCAAGAAGGTGATATTTAGGATATCCTCCCTCGCCCGTATTCATCGGAATCCCAGCACGTTTAGCACCTCTCGATAATGCACGAACCGCATGTTCACCTAAAGCACCAAACGACATCGCGCTAATAATAACCGGTTTAGTAATCGTGTACGTATTTTTAATGCCGCGCTCCTCACCAAACGTAACCGAAAAAGGCTTCACCTTATCCTTATCCACAGCATAAAACGAATGTCTAATCTTCACCTCAGAACTATCAAAATTATCTAATGAACCAAACGATGAAGTACTATCTTTTCCCTGCGCCTTCTGATAGACCTCCTCTCGTTCAGCACGATTAAACGGTTTTTCTTCAGTATCAGAAGCATACAAATACTGCCGCAATTCAGGTCCAATCGACATCAAAATATAACGCATCTGCCCAAATAATCCAAAGTTACGCAATACCGCAGTATCCTTCTGAATGTAAATCAGATAGAAATTAATCAACACAAAAAATCCGAAAATACCTGCTCCAATATAATAACCAGAATCCAAATAATAGCCAAGACCTGCAAAAACGATTGCACCAAGCACAATCAGCCTATTGATAAAGCGAGAAAGCTTCGGCAAATTAACCGCTAATCTATTCATAACCCCATAACTGAGAGAAAGGCTATATAAAACTTTTGTACCTCTGAATTTATAAAAGAGAATGCATTCCTGAGCCTATGCCAAAAGTCAGCGAGTTAACTCTTGAAGCAATGATACTCCTTTTACTTGCAACCGGGTGCAATACTCCACCCACACCTAAAACCCATTCTTTACCAGCAAAACCTGCTAGCAGCGAGATAGCAGATGATGCAGTTCTATATGGAAGGAAAGGCCATTACAATCCAGACATGACCATCCTACTAGGCGCACATGGAACCAAGAAAGATTTACAAGAAATTCTCAATGAATTAGATGGGGCAGCAGAAAAGGATACTCCCTACCATCGACTTCTCCTAGACAGTTATCTAAACAACGAGGTAGCACTAGATATCAATAATTTCTACACCCACATCCTACATCAGTACAAGAAAGCAAAACAAGCTAAGAGCAAGATAGATGATAAGGCTGCAGCTAGAATAATACAATCCACACTAGAGAAAATCAACCGTCACACTGACTACAGTTTTGTAATTCCCCTGGTAATAGAATCAGCAAAAAGAGGAGTCCTAATCCAGCACGGAGAAAGCTATAATGATGAGGAATTAGAACGCCTCCAAGATCTAGATAGGGAAAAAGACGAACTACTCCAAGCCATAATCCATGACTCTCCAGAAGGAAAGAACATTGTAGACTATTGCAACGCCATGGCAGATCAGTGCCGCTACCGAAACACCCGAATTGGACAGGTAATCGAAAAGGTAGCAGCTCCCAAATCTAGACCTACCAAAGTAGGTCTGTTTATTGGATGTATGCATGAAGACGCCCTCCAAGAAATTTCAGCCTATAAAATGGGTGAACAGATGAGCTGGCTCCCCTTCAAGACAGTAAGACTCGGAGACCCACACTCATGAAAACTCCACTCATGAAAGTAGTAAGAAGACTCATCAATAATCCGGACTATGCAATCAGAAACAAAGAAATCGAAGCAATCAGAAACTACCTAATGAGTTACACCCAGATGGCTACTAAGCAAGCTCCTCTAACGCCTTGACCGGATCAAACGCCTCTCGAATATTGACCAACGGCTGCTTCACATTCACAATATCATCCATTCCAATTCTTGGACAAGCCGTATTAACCCAAGCATCAATAAACGGATAATTCTCAAACAAAGAAATATCAATCGTGTTATCAATAAACACATACGCCTTTTT
>CAZBLF010000044.1:0-6353 GCA_964492935.1 uncultured Methanosarcinales archaeon | reverse complement strand
AGTTATTTAGCGTTTATCACTCTGCTAAAGCAGAGTACGGAATTCTCCTTTAAATGGAGTTGTGGTCTTGTAGTTATGATTCGAAACTCCACTAAAGGGACAGGGATAGTAGCTAGGATGACCTCTGAGATTGAGGACACGAGATTTCATCCTAATGTGATTACGGATAATGGTCCCTATGTGCTTCCGTTTCAGGTACCGATTGTGGATCATCCCTATGGCGTTCCCTTTGATTTTCAAGGTGTTGAGAATCTGGACTCGCTAATGGTTTGTCTTTTTGAAGGTCGATCTGCAGGAGAGGCAGTTGCGGAGACTCGATCTCTCCTTAATAGTTTTGACGAAATCAGCTATATGCGAGATCTCATTGAATCAACTGAAGGGTATGCCAATCAACGCGCCTTTTTTGATAAATACGCGGACTCTATAGATCGGACTGAGTTTGTGCTGCGTCAATTGTCGGTTCAGTTAGCTTCTCAAAAGGCACCTTACTTGGGGACTTATTCTCCGAACTAATCGAAAACTATTTATACGTGATTTCTTGACGTTTTTTTATGGGGAAAGCATTGGTTATTTTTGCGTCGAAGGGGGATGAGAAGTCTTTTGCTCCTATCCTGAAAGGTTTAGAGGAGCATAAGATTCAATATGACTTTCATTTGTGTAGTGTGCATCGGACTCCTCATAAATTGCATCCGTTGTTAGAGGGTGATTATGATTTTGTTATTTCGGGTGCGGGATTGTCGGCTGCACTGCCTGGTGCGATTGCGGCTGCGATTACGAAGCCTGTTGTTGGTGTACCGTGTGAGGGTAGCTATCAGGGATTGGATGCGTTCTTATCGGTCATGCAGATGCCTCCTGGGATTCCGGTGTTGGGGGTTGGTGTTAATCGAGGTGAGGCTGCTGTTTTTGCGGCACTAAAATTGATGCGCTCGTATCATGACGTCAATATTATTGGTGAGCAGCATTCGCGCGCTCAGGAAAAGTGTGAGCGGACGTTACGTGAGTTTGATATTCCGTTTAGAAGTACGCACAAGATTGAGAAGAATGCTGTTAATATTGAATTTGTATCGCTAGATGAGACGTTGCCTGAGAAAGATGATTTGGTGATTCAGGTTCCGTTGTTGTTGGATGACGATGATACGGCGGAGGCGGCTTTGAATGTGCTTAAACATGCGCAACATAATGTATGGGTGGGATTGAATAATGGTGTTAATGCTGCGATTGCGGCTGTACAGATTCTGAACAAGGATGGAAAGTATGATGGACATTTGAAGGAATATCGCGAACATCGGAAATTGATGAAGAGTGATAGTGGTGAGTGAGGAAGTTTTAGGTATTAATGATCCTGCTCCCGGATTTAAGGCTGAGGCGCTTGTAGGGAGCGAGGTCAAGGATATTTCTTTGGATCAGTACAAGGGTAAATGGGTGGTGTTGGTGTTTTATCCTGCCGACTTTACGTTTGTCTGTCCTACAGAGCTAGGTTCGCTTGCAGATTCGTATTCTCAATTTACGGAGATGGGTGTTGAATTGATGAGCATCTCTACTGATACGGTATTCGTGCATAAGGCGTGGAAGGATAATTCTGAGACCATTGCAAAGATTCAATATCCCATGATTGCTGATCCTACCGGAAGTATCTGTAAAAAATATGGTACTTACATTGCGGGCGAGGGGTTATCGTTGCGGGGCACGTTTATTATTGATCCTGAAGGGGTGTTGAAGGCGTATGAGTTGCATGATAATGCTATTGGTAGAAATACTGAGGAACTTATTCGCAAATTGCAGGCAGCTCAATTTGTGCGCGATAATAAAGGACAGGTCTGCCCCATGAACTGGAAGCCTGGTGAGAAAACACTTACTCCGGGCATGGATTTAGTAGGTAAGCTCTGATGGCTTTTGATTTTTCTACGATTAACGTAAAGGCACCTGATCAGCTGAAATTTGGTTGTGGTGGGATTCCGTTAAGTACTAAGAAGCGGAATACTCCTGAGGGTGTTAAACAGATTACTGCGCTTGGTTTAAATGCTATGGAGTTGGAGTTTGTGCATTCGGTTAATTTGAATTCTGAATCGGCTGCGGTGGTTAATGCGATTCGTTCTGAGAACGATGTTACGATGACGTGTCACGGGAGCTATTACATTAATTTGAATGCGATTGAGGCACAGAAGCGTGGGGCTTCACGTTCGCGTGTTTTGGAGGCTGCTAACATGGCGCGGCAGGCAGGTGCTTGGAGTTTGGTATTTCACGCTGCATTTTATTTGAAGCAAGATCCTAAAGACGTGTATGATCGGACGAAAGAACAGTTGAAGAAGATTGTTACTGAATTGAAGGATGCTGGCAACGAAATTTGGGTTCGTCCGGAAACTACGGGCAAGGGTACGCAATTTGGAACGGTTACGGAGATTGTTAAATTGAGTCAGGAATTGGATCAGGTGATGCCGTGTGTGGACTTTGCACACTTGCATGCGCGGACGAATGGAAAGTATAATACGACTGCTGAGTTTACTTCGGTGTTAGATGAAATTGAGAAGGGTTTGGGTCGTGAAGGGTTGGATAACATGCACATTCACATGTCTGGTATTGCGTACGGGGAGAAAGGTGAGAAGCATCACTTGTTTTTGGAGGATTCTGACTTTAATTATGCTGATTTAATTGAGGTTTGGAAGGAGTACAAGATTAAGGGCGTTGTTGTTTCTGAAAGTCCCAACTTGGAGAAAGATGGGATGTTGATGCAGAAGTTGTTTAGGGGATAGTTATAGTCCTAGTTTTTCTAATTGTTTACTGTAATGTTGGTAAGCCTTTTCTTCGATGTCCTTGATTTCGAGTTCATCCATGTAGACCAATGGATCAAAACATCCTTCGAAACTGAGCCTTTCGTAGGTGTTACTGCCTGGGTCCTTCGGAAATAGGAGGTAAATGGCGCTCCTATCCTCTTGAGATCCTCTGAGCGCTATCTCGGGCCTGTCCTCCCTACCCCTTACTATCATGGCTGCTGCAGGCCTACCCATTTGTGCGCCGTACTCTATCGCAATTGCCTGTATATCGGAAACGACCCTTACTAGACTGGGTGCGTCGTGACGTATAATTGTTCGTGAACCTCTTGGGAGTATCATAAGGGGGAGATTTATTTTCAGCTTAAAAACATTTAGATTTTCGATAGCTATATAAATTGAGTTTTAGTTGCTAGTGCTATGGGAATTGGAACGTATGAGGGAACGGTGACGGACATTGAATACTTGAGCGATAGCGTTTTTGTATTGTCGTTAAGCGTGCCAAAAGAGTTTACTTTTGTAGCGGGACAGTTTGTTATCTTTGAGTTCGAGGAGGATGGGAAGAAGCATCCTAAATCGTATAGTATCTTTAATCCGCCTTCTGAATCGGGGGTGTTGAAATCGTGCATCAAGTTGATTGATGGTGGTTATGCCTCTGAAAAATTTAGAAAGATGGAAGCTGGCGAAAAGATTTCTTTTCGTGGTCCGATGGGCGGATTGCGGTTTGATGAAAGTAATAAAAATCACTTTTTTGTGTGTACGGGCACTGGCATTACGCCGTTTTACTCTATCTTTAAGGAATTTGTGGCAAGTAATCCAGATCATCAGTTTACATTGTTATTTGGGACTCGTTTGGAAAAGGATATTGTTTTGCGTTCTGAATTTGAACAGATGGCTGCGGAGTTTGATAATTTTACGTATTTGATTACGTTGACTCGAGAGGATTGGTCCGGTTTGCGAGGTAGGGTGCAGGAACATTTGCCTGAATCTGTTGCTGAGACTTCATTTTATATTTGTGGATTGAAGGATATGGTGTTGGATACACGGCAGAAACTGCTTGATCAGGATGTTGAGCCTGAGCATATTAAGATTGAGCGGTATACGTAAGACTTTTATATTCGTTTAAGAGCGTGTTCTTGGGGGTACTGATGAAGAAGTTTCCGATTGAGCAAGTGTACAAGATTCTTGCTCGTGAGACGGCTACGTACAAGGTTCCTATTGTGGATTTAGTTGCGGTTCAAACTTCAGATCCGGCTAAGGTGCTGATTGCTACTATTCTTTCTGCCCGTACGAAGGATGAAACAACTTCGGCTGCATGTAAGAAATTGTTTAAGCGGGTTCATACGGTTGCTGATTTGCGGAAGGTTACGTTAAAGCAGCTTGAGAAATTGATCTATCCGGTTGGGTTTTATAAGACGAAGGCTCGGCATCTTAAGAAGTTGCCTGTGGTTTTAGATAAGAAGTTTGGTGGTGTTATTCCTTCAACGGTGGAGGAATTGATCGAGCTGCCGGGTGTTGGTAGGAAGACGGCGAATTTAGTTGTTGTAGTAGGATTTAAGAAGCCTGGGATGTGTGTAGACGTGCATGTGCACCGGATTTCTAATCGGTTGGGGTATATTTCTACAAAGAATCCTCTTCAATCGGAGATGGCGTTGCGTGAGAAACTGCCTCGGCGGATGTGGGAGGTCTACAACCGGATGTTGGTGGCGTTTGGGCAGCATTTATGTCGTCCTGTTTCGCCATGGTGTAGTGGGTGTCCGGTTAAGATGGATTGTAAGCGGGTGGGTGTTGGGAAAAGTAGATAGTTAGCCTTCGTTTCGCAAGTTCTGGAAATTGGAATTTCTAGACCTTGCTTACTTCGTTTCGCAAGGTTGTTGAAAATTTTTGGATTTTCAAACCTACTCAACTTCGTTTTCGTAAGGTTTTTAAACGGGTGCTTTACTCTTATCGCACCCGTTAGACGGTCTGAGTGAGAGCATGGACGAAGAGAAAACTGAAGAATATCAATCATGTGTGATCTCGGTCGATGAGCAAACAAAGACGGTCAAGCAGAACGAAAAGTTTATTAGTGAAGCTGAGGACTTGGGTATAACGTTTGGCTGTACTGATGGGATTTGTGGGACGTGCATCGTCGAGGTTGACGAGGGCATGGAGTGCCTGGGAGAAAAGAACCAGGAAGAAAAGGACATGGCGCTTGAGGAGAATCAGCGCTTGGTGTGTCAGTGCAAATTCAAAAAACCAGGAAATGTAACATTCCGATATTAACATGGTAAAAAAAGTATTGAAAACATTTGAAGTTGACTACCTGCAGGTTCTCGATGAGAACGGTAAGGCTGATGATAGTTTGATGCCTGATGTTAGTGATGATGATCTGAAGAAGCTGTATGAAAATATGGTTTTGGTTCGTACGTTTGATAAAAAAGCTTTTTCTATGCAGAGGCAAGGTAGACTCGGAACGTACTTGGAGGTGCGTGGTCAGGAAGCCTCTCAGGTGGGAAGCACGTATGCTATGAAAGATAAAGATTGGTTATTTCCTATGTATCGTAGTACGGGTGCATTGATTGCACGTGGTCAGCCGATGGTTAGAATGCTGCAATATTGGGGCGGCGATGAGCGAGGTCTTATCAGCCCGGATGAAGTTAACAATTTTCCTATCTGCATTGCGGTGGGGACACAGAGCTTGCACGCATTGGGTGCAGGATGGGCATCTCGGCTTACAGGTGACAAGTTAGTGAGTGTTGTGTATCTCGGAGATGGTGCTACTTCAAAAGAGGATTTCTTGTCGGCAATGAATTTTGCTGGTGTGTTTAATGCTGCTACGGTCTTTATTGTGGAGAATAATCAATTTGCTATTTCAACCCATAGAGATGAACAGACGGGTTCGGAGACTATTGCTCAGAAGGCTATTGCTTTTGGTTTTGAAGGTATTCAGGTTGATGGTAATGATGCTTTGGCAGTCTATAAAACTACTCATGAGGCTATTGAGAAGGCTCGAAAGGGTGACGGTCCTACGTTGATTGAATGTTTTACGTATCGGATGGGAGACCACAGTACTAGTGATGATGCTGCTCGTTATCGAGATCCTAAAGAGGTTGAGGAATGGAGTAAGAAGGATCCTCTCGATAGAATGGAGAAGTTTTTGGCTTCTAAGAATTTGCTTGATGATGCTTACAAGGAAAAAGTAGCTGCGGATTCGACTGCTAGCGTAAAGAAAGCTATTGATGAGTTTGAGAATATGGAGCCAGCTAATCCTGAGGATATTTTCACATATATGTATGCTGAGATGCCCACTCAGTTGAAAGAGCAGTTCGAGGAATATAAGGCAGGTAAGAAAAATGGTTAAAGCTAATGCAGTCCAGGCAGTAACGATGGCTCTTCGTGGAGCGCTTAAGGGCGACAAGAACGTTGTTGTTATTGGTGAAGATGTAGGTGTTAACGGTGGTGTGTTTAGAGCCACTGATGGATTGCAAAAGGAATTTGGTAAAGATCGCGTTATTGATACTCCGTTATCTGAACTAGGTATTGCGGGAGCGGCTGTAGGTATGGCGGTGAATGGAATGAAACCGGTTGCAGAGATTCAGTTTT
>CAZBLF010000043.1:0-6358 GCA_964492935.1 uncultured Methanosarcinales archaeon | reverse complement strand
ATACAAAGGATTATCCGGAATCTCACAATTCGTAATAGGAAAAGAAAACATTGCAAAATGGAGAAGAAACGTAGACGACCTCTTCAGCAAGCTCTACCTCCAACAAGACCCCTGGGAATCATTATTATGCCAATCCTACCTCCCTAAATCTAGCTCCAAAGTAATAACGCTAGGCACCAGTAATGGTCTATACGATGTTGCAGGCGGCTACCCCATCGGGGAACGTTCACAACCCATAGTAACTCCAGAAGGCACCGAATACATCTACAAACTTTCATACAGCTTCAGAAATCCTCCTAACGCAAAGCTAGGAGAGATCAGAGTAAACATAGTAGTCAAAGGACCCAACCGAGTAGTACAAATCTACAGAATACCCTTGCCAATCAAAGAGGGCGAACAATTCATCAGAGGATTCATCCCCGACCAAGAGGCAGCCGACACAAATCTTCAGAGACCGCCTGTCGTAGCTACAAGCAAGCACCTCTACAACGAGATCTGCATCACATTCTCACCAAGTATAGAAAACGCAGAGGGAGACAAAGAATCAGAAGTCTGCAACCTCATCACCGAATACAAAGGCCGCCCCACAAGCGTAGCCAACGCCTTCGGAACCGTGGGATCAGCTAATTTCCCAGAACCAACAGAAGCAGACTTCAACGAAGCGATTATTTAAACGATAACTTTATATATCAAATGATAACATAAAGTATCAAATGAAAAGAAAAGATATCAAAGGTAAAATAAAAGCATTTTTCCTACAGAATCCAACTCAAAAACTGAGAGTAAGACAAATAGAAAGAACAGTACAGGTTCCGTTGCCCTCAGTATCACGATATACACGAGAATTGGAACAAGAAAAAATACTAAAGAGGTGGGAAGGTGCTGGAATCACCGCTTTTGAAGCTGACAGATCCTCAAAAGAATATCTGATTGAAAAAAAATGCTTCAATCTGAAAGCACTCCACCAGTCCGGAATCACAGACTTCCTCATACAAGAACTCAACAATCCAACAATACTGGCATTTGGCTCGTATGTGAGAGGAGAAGATGTGGAAAAGAGCGATATCGACCTGTACATAGAAACTCCAAGCCAAAGAAAAATCAGCGTAGAAAAATTCGAAAGAAAACTACAACGAAAGATTCACCTCATCATGCAAAGAACAATCAAAAACATTCAAAATAAAGAACTAGTAAACAATATCGTAAATGGCATCACACTCAATGGATTTCTAGAGGTATCTACATGAACAAGCAAAGTTCCTGGGAAGAATGTATTCAAAATAATACTAGCCTGACGGTGAGTCCAGATAACGCAAAAGCTAATTCACTCATAGAAATTGCAAAAGGAAGAACACTCTTTCTCTCAAAGAGTCATCGAGAAGAAAGTTCAATAAATTACATCTTCGAAGGATACTATGCCTCAGTCTTAGAGATACTCCACGCACTTCTTTTGAGAAAGGGATTCAAGGTACTCAATCATCTCTGTCTAGGATATTATCTAAGAGATGTGCTTAAACGAACAGAAGACTACCGAAAATTCGATGACATACGAACTAAACGAAATGCGCTCGTCTATTATGGCAACAAACTGGAAAGCAATGTAGCAACTGAAGCGATCGAAACATGCAAAAAACTTATTGATCAACTACTTGAGATGCAACAATGAAAAAAACAAAAGGATATCTAAAAAGTCAGCTAGCAGTACTGAGAAACACCCTCAGAAACAGAGTACTCATCAAGATAGCAATATATGAAACATTATTAGGAATACTTTCATTCTTCCTCTGGAAACAGTACAAGGTAGTCGAAACCAACAAACTCGCAGAATTAGCAAGCATCAGCGTAGAAAATATTGGAGAAAAAACAAAAGATGAATTATTACAAATCTCAGGAACCTCCGGACAATTCATCGACGCCATGTTCATCATTGTTCCAACGTTCCTGATCATACAATTCATCTTAATAGCGCTAGAAAAAACAATCGTCTACCAAGCAATAACAAAAAAGAAATCGCTAAAGATAGCACTCTTCACCCCAGGCTACCTCATCGTCTTAGCAATCATCATCTTCTCACTCATTTTCGGCGGCAATCCCGAATCATTAGTGTTAGGCGCATCACTCATACTCCTCCTCTTCCTCCACCTCATCCATATCTTCTGGTACGAGCTAGCAAGCTCAAAAAAATGGTCCTCCCTATTAACAGCTCTAAAAAAAGCAATAAAAATACACCATTTCATCCTGCCCTATGCAATCATAACTGCATTAAACATCATTCTCAACAAAGTATCTCCACTCACTATCAACCTAGGAAAAATCCCTGCTCAAATAATCTCATCCATCCTCCTATTCACCTTTTTAGCGTTCATCCAACTTTACCTTGCAAATACAGTAAAAGCTGTGAAAACAAGGTAAAAGTTTATAAAGGAAAAAACCCAAAAACAACCCAGAAGAGACTAGTACATGAAAAAAAGGGGTCAAATAACAGTCTTCATAGTAATCGGTCTACTGATACTGCTAACCTACGTTAGCTTAACCTTCTACGGCACCGAATCCGAGCTTGAAAAAGAGATCGTAACCCCAGAATTAATTCCAGTTCAACAGTTCGTAGAATCCTGCACCAGAATTCTAGGACTAGAAGCAACAACACTAGCAGGCATCAACGGCGGCTATCTTACCTTCCCGTCCTGGGTCGACGCAGCTCCCTACAGAGTCTTACAAAACTCACCCAACGAACAGATTAGAAACCCCTACTGGTGGTTCGACGGAATAACGGCAATCCCTCCCTTAGCAAGAATCGAACAAGATATCGAGGAGTATATCGAAGAAGGCTTACCCAACTGCCTCAACAACTTCTCCGTCTTCAACAACAAGTTCCAAATCTTCAACGAGGGAGAACTAGGCGTGCAAGTAACGCTAGGCAAAGAAGGCAGAAAAAAGGAAGATATCCAAATCATAACAACATACCCGATAGAAGTACAAGACAAATTCAACAAAACACTTGCACAATTACAAAACTACATCGTCATCCTACCGATCAGATTCCACGAAGTCTACGAATTAGCTGCAGAAATCATGGACCGAGCAAAGAAAGACTTCTTTGTCGAAGAAAGAATTATCGATCTCATAAACCTAGATCCTGATCTACCGACAACCGGCTTCGACGTCGACTGTAGAAAGAAAATCTGGCAACTTCCGAAAGTAGAAGATAAATTAAAGAAGTTAATGATGGTAAACTTAAACCACATCAAGCTCGAAAACACCAAGTACGATGAAAACGCACCCATCCCGTACATCCCCACACCCATTCCCGATTGGAGAGGCAAGTACACCGAAGAAGAGATCGACAATTTCGCCTTCACCGCAGAACAACGAGAATCCCTAAAATTCCTTGAAGAAGAGATCGAAAACACCTACAAAGACTCCTATTACGGCTACCACTATGTCTGGGACGTCACCGATAAAAAATACCCTACAACTAGCGTCAACTTCCAATACGACCCTGCGTGGCCGATGATCCTAGAAGTCTCCCCTAATCGCGGCCCCATCTTAGAAGCAAACGCCCAGAAAGGTCAACAAATCCTCTCCGCATTCTGCCTCAAAGTCTGGCACTTCACCTACAGCATGGTCTTCCCCATAAAAGTAACCATTTCCGATAAAAGAACCGACAACAATGACCCTTTCACCTTCAGCTTCGTCTACATGGGAAAAATCAACAAAAATGTACCAGACACAACAAGCAGAGACTTCACCACCTTATTCCAAAGAGATACCGTAACAAGTGAAGACTACTGCCAAGACATCGTAGGAGCAAACACGATGACCCTCCAAGCATCCGATATAGAAACGCAGAGTGAACTCAACAACGTCAATTTCACATTCACTTGCGGAAGATACTCATGCGACATCGGCCGAACCAGACTAGATCTAGATATTGCTAACACTCCTTTACTCAAAGTACCGCTCCCACAATGCACAAACGCCATCCTAAGAGCAAATAAGCAGGGTTACCAAGAAGGCCAGATCTTCATGCAGACCGAAATCATCAAAACCTATGATGTGCCCATGCAACCCATAAAAGAGCTCGTTGTAGAAGTCAAAAAGTTCAAACTCAAAGACGGACAGCTCCAAGGACCGATAGCATTAACCGATGAAGAACAAGCAACCATAACCATTGTGCATCCCGAGAAAAAGTTCGAAAGCTTCGCTATCCACAAGAAAGGCGATTCCTCCGAACTCAAAGTACTCGCAAAATCACGCTTCAACTACCGTGTGGAAATCTACCTAGCCGACGAAGAAAACATCAAAGGCGGCTACATCGGAAACTGGACTCCCGATCCCACCCTACTCAAACTAGCAGATAAAGTAACCTTCAACGTCATCGAACAAGAATTCGATGATGACGATGATGCCTATCTCTTTTACGCAGATCTCCCAGAACACTCCAAGAAACTACCCGAATTTACCCTAACAAGATGAACAAAACCACATCAATCCTAGCAATCCTGCTCATCGAACTAATTATCCTAATGCCCATTGCATTCGTAGATGCATTGTCAATAAACTCAGTCCAGGCAGCACAAGTCTCTGACACATCCGCAACCATCACCTGGATCGTAGATCAGTCCGCAGACGCCACCGTAACCTTTGGAACTTCAGCATTAGACCAAACACAAACCCAAGCCCTCAATTTCGATAACAATAAAGAAATCACCCTCAACAACCTAGATCCAGCCACAACCTATCTCTTTAAGGTAGCATCTAATAATCTTACTCAAACCGTAGAAGACAACAATGGGGGCGCATCATTCACCTTCACCACGCTCGCCCAACCTGCATTCATCCTCAACGCTACCGTGCCCACTACCTTCAACCAAGGCAACACAATAAGTATTCCCGGTACCACCTCACCACTAACCGAATTACAACTCTTAGTAGACAATTTCCTCAAAGAAGAGAGAATATCTGGTCAGCAAGGAGAATTCGCCTTCTCGAACGTAGAATTAGCAGATGGAAATCACTCCATAAAGATTATTGCAAGAAAAGACAATAGACAGACCGAAAAAATCTTCTCAATCGCCGTAGACACCATCCCTCCCGAGCTCAATCTCACCGACATCCCGCTCTTTGCTCCAGAACAAGAGTATCATGTCATTGGAGTGGTTTCCGAACCCGTAACCCTAGAAATCACCGTAGAGGAAACAGAGGAAGATGACGTTCCTCCTGCTCCCGTAGTAGCCTTTAACATCACAGACATCGAAGCAAATGTTATCGAACTAACGTGGAACCAATCAACAGATGAAGATTTCAATCGATATGTCCTTTCACGAGATGGCCAACCCTTCATCTTCTTTGACGATGATCAAGTAACCACCTTCAAAGACATCGGCGTTAATTCAGAGCGCACCTACACATATACTATTTTCGCCGTAGACGATAAAGGTAATATCGGCTCCTCCTCAGCAGCATTATCAGCAACCACCCTACCTGCCGGCAAAAAAGACTTCCCTGAAGCAGAATCCATTAATTTCCTCGACGGAGTAGGAACCATTTCCACATCAGTAGTCGTCAATGGAGAATTCGACGTTCCCGTACAACTAGGAGAGGAAGAACAATTTTACACGCTGCGTGTTACCGCCACCGACCCCGGTGGTAACGCAATCAGCGAACAATTTGAAATTTTACTCGACACCACACCACCCGAAATAGAAATCATCTCTCCACGAAGCGGCCAGCAAATCTTTGAAAACTTTGCCGATGCCGTAACCATTCGCGGAAAGACCGAACCCGGAGCAAAAGTCTTTCTGTACGTCCAACGAACACCTTTCAACGACGTATTCGACCGAACCTTCGAAATTGCTGGCCTATCCTCAAGACTAGAAACATTAGGCGACTCAGACTTAAGAGCAAAATGCGATTTCGCCGTGCTAGGAGTAGAAAAATGCGCAACGCATGCGGATGAGGAAACGATTGCCGATGCAGATGGCCTTTTCGAGTTCGAAGATGTAGATATTACAAACATCTTCCAAGGAGCATTTAGAATACGCCAACAATCAACGTCCGAACCCCAATCATCACAGGTAAATGCTGCAGGACTTAAAAACGCAGTCACTTCAAATCTCTTATTTGTATCTCAAGACTTAGCCGGCAGAAGATCTGCAGAACAATTAAGAATCCCCATTGAAACCTGCTTCTCCGGAAACTTCTCATTCATTGCTAAGCCCCTTCCACAATACCAATCTCCTACCTTCCTCAGCGTAGAACGTCTACGCTCAGGAGATGAAAACCTATACTTCTACTTTAATTTCAGCTACATAGGCAGATCAAACAAAGCATTTCTAAAAGATGTAAACATCGAAAA
>CAZBLF010000042.1:0-6366 GCA_964492935.1 uncultured Methanosarcinales archaeon | reverse complement strand
GCTTGCAAGCTTTAACTAGATACCCCGCCCCTTGGGGCGGCTGGGAGCTTCATTAATATTCAAAACTTTAGGTTTTATATAAATTGTGGAAAGTCTAGCCCCCTTTCTATTCTTAGGCATTTTCAAAAATTGTATTTAACATCTTTTAAGCGCTGTTTTGGTGTTTCAGGGGCACTTGCCATTTGGCAGTGTCCAGTCTGAGACGGCTAAATTCTTGCTTGAAAGGTGTTAAGGCGGCAAAATCATGTTGCACTTGCCACTTGCCAGATGCGGGCGCAGGGTATATAAGCTGAGTTCTTCGTCATATATGTATGAGGTGATTGGAATGAACACATTTCATCAGGTAAAACGAGAAAAGGGAATTAGACAAAAGGATAGGTTGAAGGAGAGGTTTGCGGGTTTTGTGGATGACTTGCGTTTACAGGGGTTTAGTAGAAATACTATTGATTCTTATCTTTGGACTGTGGGTAAATTTATGGATTTTGTAAAGAAGCAGCCTAAATTTGTTACTTCTGCGGATATTAGGAGGTATCTTCTTCATCTATTGGATCGGCACAAAAAGGAGCGTACTGTTAATCTTGCAGTGAGTGCATTGAAATCTTATTTTAGCGGTTTCATGGGGAAGAAATTGTTTGTTGGTGTTAAGAGGGCGAAGATTCCTAGGAGTTTGCCTCGGGTGTTGGCCACTGAGGAGATTCGGATGATGATTAATCGTACTCGATCGGAGAAACATCGATTGTTGATTCGATTGTTGTATGAAACGGGGATTCGGGTTGGTGAATGTGTTAAGATTAAGGTAGGTCATATCCATGATGTTGCTCGATTGTTGTTTATTTATCGTGGAAAGGGGAATAAAGATAGGTATGTGCCGCTGCCTGCTCGATTGTATTCGGATATGAGGTCTTATTTGGCTTCCCGAAAACGCTCATCTGTCTATTTGTTTGAGAACAGCTTTGGTGGACACCTTACAAGAAGAACTGCGCAAGCACTTGTTGATACTGCAGCTAAGAAAGCCGGTATTCATATGCACGTGTATCCTCATATGATGCGTGCAAGTTGTGTTACGCATCTCATGCAGAAAGGTGTTGATGTCGATACTATCCAGAAATTGATGGGGCATGCTGATCGCAAGACGACTTTGGATTATGCTCGGTTGCCGCATGATTTTCATACGAAAGGTATTCCTGCTCTGCTGGGGGAATAAAAAAGACCCTTACTCTGAAGGGTCTTTTATCAGCTCTAGTCTGCGACCGAGCTGTTTCGCAATGTATTTTCTTCTCTTCAGAAGAATATCACACGTGCGCTTAAAGGCAGCATGCATTACCTTGTATTGGTATTGCCTACCTTTCCTCGAGTTGATCGCAAACTGAATGCTGCGCTCAAGGTTTGCGAGAGTCGTAAAATCTCTCTCGACTAAATTCACTATTTTTGTTTTATTCATGGTTTTCACCTCAATTTTTAACTTTCCTTGTGTGAGGCTCTCATATTCGTTTCCGTTGGTGGATGCGGCTGCAACGCACCGAGAGAAAGGGATTATGCATGGGTTTCATCATTTTTTTGGAAATTGAGGTGTTTCATGAATGTTTAATAGAAGAGGTTGTGTTGCGTATGAGGTAGGTGGTGGAGTAAAGGTTGAGATACGGTAGTTTTAGTTCTCGGTTGGGGAAGCGTACTCTATTGGAAAGGAAGATGTTGTCTTTTTTGCTTTCGTTGGGGTTTGTTGAGGGTAAGGATTTTTATTGTGAATACAAGAAACTGTTGAGTAATGGTTCTGTTCGCATCTTTGACTTTTATTTTCCTTCTCGAAAGATTGCTTTAGAAGCTGATGGAAGGTATTGGCATCGGAATGCGTGGAAGGATCATTTTAAGGATATTAGTTGTGGTTGGGATGGGATTCGGGTGATTCGGTTTACTGAAGAACTTATTATGAATGCTCCTGTACAGATCGTTACTCGGTTGCGAGCTCTTTTTGGTAGCTTTTAATTCGGTAGAAGTTACAAAAGTTTTTAAATAGAGAATACTGGTTACCTTAGATATCAACTTTGAGGTGATTTGAATGAAAAAAGTTTTCGTGTTATTGATGGTTATGTTGTTTGTGGTTTCTTCTGTTTCTTTTGTGGTTGCTGATGAGAGTAAAGATTCTGATGCTACAAAGGAGGGTGATGGAACTACTAGTTCTGATGATGTCAAGGATGATTCTGGTTCTGATGAGGTTACACGTGAAGCAAGGTCGGTTCCTAAGCCTGTTCTTATTAGTGAACGGAGTTGTATGGATAGATGTTTAGATTCTGGTGTTGGGAAAGAGGATTGTGCTAAAAAATGTGATATTGATACGCATGTTACTCGAGAGGCTAGACCGGTTCCGGTTACTATTGCAGCTAGAGTTGATACTTGTTTAGAGAAATGTGTTGAGAGTGGAGTTGAAAAGGAAGATTGTAGAAAGAAATGTTCTCCTCGTATGGATGATGAGCACATCTCTGATACAGGAAGAGCTCGTCGGGCATTTGCGTTTACAAAGGATGAGTTTACTACCGATGAGCTTCGGAAGATAGCTCAGCTTGATCGTGGACACGCTAAGCGAATTCTTGCATCAGAGGATGCTGCTGCAGTAAAGGAGAAGATTTCTCGTTTGAAGATTATGAGAGCTGACGACCTGGTCAAGAAACGTGATGTCGCGGCTGATAAACTAGAACAGGCTAGGAAACGCTATGAGGAGGCTAAAGTCAGGTATGAGTCTTTGAAAACTGAGGGCGAGGATCGTGGAAAGGTGTTTGAGGATGTTAAGAAGAAACTTGCTGAATGTACTGAGGATTGTGATGCACTTGAAGAGGAGATTCTAGCCAAGGCTAAGGAGCATGTTGCAAAGTCTGGTGAGCGTATATTGAATCATATCGAGAAGCTCCTTTCCAAGATTGAGGAGAATGACCTAATTGAAGAGGAGCGTGCTGCTGAGTTAGTCGCAAAACTTACGGATGCGGCTGGGTCTGTTACTAAGGCGCTAGTGCTTGCAGATGCGGCTACTACGAAAGAAGAATTGCGAGCGGCTGCCAAAGAAATTGCTTCGGTGTGGAAAAGAATTTCGCATGTTGCAAAGGCAGGTGCGGCGCGTGTGGTTGTTGCAGAATCAAAAGCAACGATTGTACGAGCTCGTCAGCTTGAGGTCAAATTGGAGAAGGTTCTTGCACGGATTGAGGAATCCGAAGTAACGGTCGAGGATTTGGATACTTTAGTTGAAACGTTTAGTGGGCATGTTGCCGAAGCTAAATCATTGCATGAGCAATCGGTTGCGTTATTGGATGAAGTTGCTTCGAAACGGGGATCTACTGTAGCTGCAGAGGAACGAGATGCTTTGAGTGAGATGATTCGAAAAGCGAAGGAGTTGCACAAGCAGTCACAGTCTGAGCTTAAGGAGGCGCATTCCGTGTTGGTGGAGATTTCCCATGGGTTGCGAGAGCACGATGCTACCTTAGAGGGTGCTGAGGATGAGGAACTGGTTGAGGATGAAGAGGAAGATTCCGAAGAATCGGAGGAGGATGCAGAATGAAAAGAATCCTAGCAGTATTGGTGCTTTTATTTATTGTCGGATGTGCAGTTCCTGAAGAAACTCAACCTGCTACAGATAGTGGAAGTGGCGATGCTCTTGTTAATCAGGTAGGTTCTGACACTGAGGAAAATGCCGTTTTAGCCGAAGAGCTTGCTGATGATTTGGATGCGGTTGTAGCAGACTTAGAAGGACTTGATTGGTAGTTAATCTAGGTGCGTGCTACCTAGAAAGTTTTCTAGGTTATACGTTTTTCTACCGTTTTCTTGTAATCTATGAAGATACGGTATGATTTGTGGTCTAAAGACATCGGGGTATTCGGTCATTTGGTCCAGCAATCTGGGTATAGTATGCAGCGGATATCCCCTTCTCACTACATGATCTATGGTTTCTGCAAGTCTCTTTGAGATATTGGCAATCTTCCTTGCTTCTGATAAGCTATATATTTTTTCTTCAGGGCATTTAGACATGTACTGAGGATCTTCATTTTATATAAAAATCCATAGATTTAAATATTTTGTATCTTGCCTGCGATCATGAAAGTTGGTTTCGTTGGTGCAGGGCAGGTAGGTGCTACTGCGGCTTTTATTCTCGCTTCAAAGAATATTGTTTCTTCAATCGTGATGATTGATATCGATGATGCTGTTGTGGGTAAGGCATTGGATATGATGTGTTGTAGTCCTCTTTTTCCGTTTGATACTACGATAACGGGCAGTACTGATTATAGTAGTCTTGCTGGATGCGAACTCATCGTGATTACTGCTGGACTTGCTAGAAAACCTGGTATGTCTCGGGAGGATTTGCTTGCGAAGAATAGTTCCATTATGTCTTCGATTGCAGCATCTGTGAAGTCACATGCTCCTTCCGCTATCTGTATTATTGTTACTAATCCCTTAGATGTGATGACGTACCTGTTTTTGAAGAAGTCTGGTTTGCCTAAGGAAAAGGTTGTGGGGATGGCTGGTGTTTTGGATAGTGCTCGCTTACGCAATTTCATTGCAGCTGAATTAAAGGTTTCGCCTAGTTCGGTTACGGGCATGGTCTTAGGTGCACACGGTGATTCGATGGTCTCTTTACATCGCAACTATGCGAAGTTGGCGTAGCCAATTTGGGAAAATTCCTGCAAGGGATTTTCCGGATAATCGCTGTTAAATACCCCGACCGAAGCGAAGCGTAGGGAGAGTGCAACGTGGTCGAGCGGAACGAAGTGGAGCGAAGAAGTAAAATTTCCATTTCCCATTAATTCGACCGCAGGGAGTGTATATGTGCGAAGCACCGGGGGAGTTCAGTTCTATCTAGAAAGCGAAGCGTTACATCAAGAACAAGTAGCAGGGGGGAGTTTGTTTTATCCTAGCCGAAGGCTCTTTTAGTTAGTACATTAAGGGGAGTTCCGTTCTTTCTTTTGAGCGTCAGCATACTTTGAGAACATGAATTTAAGGGAGGCGAGAAACAGAAATACTATTGTTTGGTAGTAAATGAACCAAAGCTTTTTAAATAGGTATGATTTTCTATTCAATATAACATGAAAGAAATTCCAAAAGATAAACTAAAATTTTATAATGAACAACATCAAAGCTTACGATATTTGAGAAGTCAATTACAGACAGCAATAGGAGATTCTGAAGTTAATTTAAGTTCGCTTTCTCAGCTGGAAGTTGAAGTTGTTAAAGAAGCATTTCGAACCATTGCTGGGCAAGGAAATGAAGTTCTTATTACTTTTAACCAAGACACTTATGCTCAGGATTTAGAAAGAATGAAAGCTGGAGAAGACAAGGTTTATCTTTTATGTGATGAAGCGGGCAATTTACAGGATATGGGCCCGTTATTGCCATTTGTATCAGCAAGGAAAAGGAGAGAATATGAGGCTTTCAGAAGCAAATATTTAAGCAGCGACTAATTCTCCCTGAGAAAAACTCACTATCAGAATTTTATTATCCGTTCC
Source organism: uncultured Methanosarcinales archaeon (assembly GCA_964492935.1). Classification (GTDB taxonomy): domain Archaea; phylum Nanobdellota; class Nanobdellia; order Woesearchaeales; family JACPBV01; genus JAQBWB01. The sequence goes on along the minus strand of CAZBLF010000042.1, from coordinate 883 downwards.
AGTTGCTGAACTGATTTCTCTCACGAGTATAAATGGCGGAGTTGATTCTGCTAAAGGAATTGAACGATGTCCGGAAAATACAATTTTGTATGGATGTGTGCCTCCAGGATTTGGCTCAACAACTCCACCCAGATCAATAACGACACTTTGAATATCACTCAAACGCCAACCGTTATTGAGTTTTCCAACGACTGATATTTTTGTGATTGGCTTTTTATGTGCTTTCTTGATTGATTTTTTCCAAGCTATCTCTAATTTGACTAACTCAAAAGCATCTCGTTGTGCTTTGATTAAGATATTGGTAATATGATTGATTATTGTTTTAAGTTTCTGCTTTTGTTCTTGTACTTGTGTCAATACTCTTATTTTGAGGATTTCCGCTACTAGAGCAAGCGCATTATTTACCCAGTTTTCTAAGTCACTCAGTTCTTTCTCTAAATCAACGGAGAATTTTTTGAGTTTTTCTTTGTAGCCCGATTCTGGAATATGTTCAACAGTTTTAAGTTCTTCTTGGTATAGACGATTTAGTTTTGGCAGGATTCTTTTTATTTGTCTGAAGTGTCTGCGTAATTCTACAAAATGGTCAATAAGTAGTTCTTTGTCAACGATTCTGAGAAATTTTTGTAGTCTCTCAACTCGGCTATAAAACTGTTCAAATTCATCTTTGAAAAACCAGTTTAGTACCATTTTTTAATAGATATTCTTCTAATGTTAATAAATTTAATTGTTTCTTGCCCCCTCCATAGATTTTAGGAACTCCCAAATTAGTTAAGAACTCCCCCAATTAAAAATAAATTTCTCCGAAGGAGACTATATGTGCGTAGCACTGAACTCCTCCGTTTTTATCGTCTAAGAAATGGAAATTTTATTGTATTTAACATCG
>CAZBLF010000041.1:0-7107 GCA_964492935.1 uncultured Methanosarcinales archaeon | reverse complement strand
CGAACACATAAAAACAACTATCTACTTGTAACCCCATGGTCTTTCACATTGGCTCGTTAGTAATGCCCCTACTCCACCTCCTGATTAAGCGCGTTGAAGGACTAGACAACATCCCAAAAAAAGGACCCTTTATCATCGCTGCCAATCATATGAGTTTCATCGATATTTTTGTCATTCTCAGCGCGTTTAAGCGGCGTGCAAAACGAAGAAAATGCTATGTGATTTCCGCCATGTTTTTTGCTCTTGATTTCCTTACAACGACCCTCTTCAGTGAATTCGGAGGAAGCATACGCCTAAAACGAGGCGTACGAGGAAGCTACATCAAGCCAGCAATCCGGAAATTGGAGGGGGGCCACATGGTCTGCATCTTTCCAGAAGGTATCCCTAGCAGGAAAAAGAAACTGATGCGCGGAAAAACAGGGGTAGCGCGACTAGTACTCAATGGGCGAGTTCCCGTAGTTCCCGTAGGAATTAAGGGAACAAGAGAAATCTGGTCTAAAGAGCGACCATTCCCCAAATTAAGAAGGAGAATCACCATTAAGATAGGGGCTCCACTCAATTTCAACAAATACTCAAAAAAGCGGGACGATTACGAGACATTAGAGCATGTTACCACAAACATAATGGAACATATCGCAGATCTTCTTGGAGCGAAGTATAGCTACACCAAGCACCACTAAAATGCAAGTACGATTTCATCTAATAAAATTATTGGCGAATCTGTACATCAAGAAAGTTACCGGAATAGAAAATTTCCCCATCAATGAAGGGTATATCTTACTGACCAATCATAATAGCGCGGCAGATTTCTTTTGCTCGGCTCTACCGCTCGGAATATATTCGAAGGCACAAATAAAGTTCAAGAGAAATCTCCCCATCAACAAACGAACAAGTGTCATAGTCAGATTTGTTCTCTCCAGAAAGAAAGCATACTTCAATCTAGTCTACAAGGTACTCTTCAGCTTCTGCAGACTTTTTTTCGAGCCCATAACTATCTTTAAAGACGGCGCAATGGAGAAGTGTGTTGAAAGTCTGAATAAAGGTCAATGCCTAATTATCTTTCCCGAGGGATTACTAAATGAAGATCGTAAACAACTCCTAAAAGCAAAAACTGGAGCAGCACGTCTCGCACTCTCCACCAAGGTAAAAGTAATTCCTGCAGGGATTATCAATTCAGAAAGAATTCTTCCCCCACAACATTCAGTCATTCCCAGATTTCATAGGATGACGGTCAACATTGGAGAGCCCATAGATCTGAGCAGCTATTATGCAAAGAAAGACGACCCCGAAACCATACAACACGTTACTAGAATGATGATGAAACGCCTAGGAGAACTGTGCAATAAAGAATATCTCTACTAATTCGCATTCTGACTCAAAAGAGCATCCGCCAACACATTCGCCATCATCGCCTCAACGATAGGAACAGCCCTAATAGCAACACATGGATCGTGCCGTCCAAACACACGAACTTTTGCTTTTTTACCTGCAACCGTTACCGTATTCTGCTCCTGAGTAATAGATGAAGTAGGCTTAAATGCAACTCTCGCCACAAGCGGCATCCCATTCGAAATACCGCCCAAAATACCACCGGCATGGTTTGTTTTCGTAACAACTCTTCCACCTTTCTTAACAAAAAGATCGTTATGTTCACTCCCTCGCATCCGTGCACCCTCAAAACCTGAACCAATTTCAACACCTTTCGCCGCGTTAATACTCATCAACGCCTTCGCCAGATTCGCATCTAATTTATCAAAGACCGGTTCACCTAATCCTATCGGCACGTTTTCAGCAACAACCTCAATAATACCGCCCACAGAATCTCCCTCCTTGCGAGCTTTTTCAATAGCAGCCACCATGTTTTCCGCAGCTTTCTTATCTCCACAATTCACCGCATTTTTTGAAATTTCTTTAGGGTCATATACCGTAGCATGAACGCCTGCAATCTCCACAACCGACGCAACAATCCTAATCTTATGCTGAGCAATAATTTTCCGAGCAATCGCGCCAGCCGCAACCCAGTTTGCAGTTTCTCTTGCGCTCTGTCTGCCACCACCGCGATGATCGCGAATTCCATATTTCTTCAAATAGGTAAAGTCAGCATGTCCCGGTCGAAAAAGATCCTTCAAATGATCATACGACTTACTATGAGCATCCTTGTTACGAATCAGCAACGCAATCGGCATACCCGTAGTCTTACCCTCGAAAATCCCACTTAACACCTCAACCCGATCACTTTCCTTCCTCGGACTCGTTAATTTCTGTCCCGGTTTCCTTCTATCGAGCTGATCCTGAATCTCTTTTACAGAAATCTTCAATCCAGGAGTAACGCCATCCACCACCACCCCTAAGGCAGGGCCATGACTCTCGCCAAAGGTAGTAATTCTAAAATGCTCCCCTAAACTATTGCTCATTTCACTTTCTCCATAATCTGATCGACTATTGCGCTCTTTTCCTCGTTTGTAATGCCTAGCGTAATATCCGCTAATGCAGTATAAATATCTTTCCGCTGTTCATACAGCACCTTAAAACTCGCCTCAGGGTGCTTCTTATCATAAATAGCTGCCAAACTCTTCTGCATACTTCTCTCCAATAATAATGTTTTATCAACATCCAAGTACACCACCCTTCCGAGCTTCTTCAAAATCTCCCTATTCCGCTCATCCATGACCGCGCCACCACCGGTACTCACCACCATCTCTTTACCGGTAGCAACCTCCACCAACGCCTCATGTTCAAGTTCTCTAAAATAATGCTCTCCCTTTGACTCAAAAATCGACCTCACCGTATGCCGTTGCGAAGTCCGCTGTTCATACAGAATCTCAATAACCTCGTCCACATCCACGAATGTCTTTTTCATACGCTTAGCCAACATCCTACCAATAACCGTCTTTCCAGACCCCTTAAATCCAATGAGAACAATATCAGCAACCATACTCCAACAATCAGAAACAACCTTTTAAACCTTTTGCAAGTTATTTCTTTTTTCTATCAAGAAATGCCTGCAGACGTTTCTTATTTTCTTCAGAATGAGCACTCTTAACATACTCCCTCAATTCATCCGCATCCTGTAAATCATCAAGATAATGCTTATTCACCAGCTTCTTAGTAGCACTCACCGCTGCAGCCGGTTTCTCAGCAATAGCATGCGCAAGCTCCAAAGCAGAGTTCATAACATCCTCTACCAACAAATCCATCAATCCCCATTCAGCAGCAGTGGTACCATCAATCGGACCGCCAGAGTATAACATCAATTTAGCTCTTCCCAATCCCACCAACCGTGGCAATCGCTGTGTAGCACCTAACGGTGCAACCACTCCTAACGAAGTTTCAGGTTGGATAAAAACAGCAGAATCATTTGCAATTCTAATATCACAAGCCATAGCTAATTCAGCTCCCCCACCAACCGCGTGACCGTTAACCGCAGCAATAACAGGCTGCTTTAATTCCTCAATCGAGCAAAACAGCCTCTGCAAACCACTCATCACATTCTCAGTCTCACTAGCATCCATCTCACCAAGCGTCTTCTCCCAGGCAATATCTCCGCCCGCACAAAAAGCCCTACCCTTGCCAGTAATAATCACAACGCGCGCATCACTCTCCCCGATTTCAGCAATAGCTTTTTCCAAAGAAGCAATACACTCAGTATCAAAACTATTCAATTTCTCAGGGCGATTCAGCGTTATAATAGAAACTGCACCCTCCCTAGTAATCTCAGCGTAAGCCATACCTCTCTGAAGTACAACTATCTTCTTAAAACCTTTTATTTCAGAACAAGCAGAGCGAAAAAAGAATGCTATGAGATCCCAATTAAGAAACATCCTCTATCTTCATGGGGAATCCATACTGGCCCTGAGAGTAGTCATTTATTCTGAAACCCTCATCTCTACACCAGTCTCGGATAGATTTGATAGCCCTACCAGCTATCCGAATATTAGCCCCCGAAATTTCCATAAGGCGTTCTCTCGATACAGGATTCCCCGGATTATCTACAAAAAATATCAATATCCTCTCTTCAGGGGAATCACGATCGCAAGTATACTCATGATTTCCACCAATGATAGTAACAGTAGACCCCTCTCGACGAACCTGGTAACTGGGCCCACTTACTTCAGCTGGACGCTCATCTCCCGGGTTACAAATACGATAGCTGTCTTGTTCAGGAGAACGATCCCAAGAGTAACCTTCACAATGTTCAAATGCCTGGCGAAGATGGGCGAGCATCGTACGAAATGAATCTATGCTCGGCGAACCCATGAACCTGAGCTCCTCTTTGGAGAATGAATCTCCTTTATTCTTCAAGAGCACAGAGAGGGCAATCGCAGCATAGCCATCGAGCATAAAATTAGTCACCTGTCCACTCCCCTGTCGAATACTGACACGGCTACTGCTAGTATAAATGAATTTATCCTTAGGAAATGTGAGAGCAGAACCCTGAGAAACACCATACCGTTCGATAGTGCCGCGAGAAACATCAAAGGTGATCAGATACTTTTCCAACACAGGAAAACCACTTTCTTGACTGAGTGAAGAGACATTCCCTGGAAAAGCAAAACGAGTACCGATCCCATCCGATCCACGATCTTCAGTGAGTAAGTATCCTCTCCCTTCGCTAGGATGCATCTCAGGCGACTCCAAAGCAACCAAAGCCTCAAGGTTCCGTTTTCTGAGTGTGACAGCCCCCTGCGGAGAAACACTCACTTTAGACGCAGCATGAAAAGTTATATTGCAGAGGGCAAGGGCCCACTTAAGAGTATCTTCGTCTTGATATCTGAGAATTTTTGCACCCTGATCTTCAGGACCTGAAGGGATACCATTTTCAGAATACACAGCCAATATTGGAGATTCAAAACTCATACCCGAAAAGAACAGAAATCGTTTTAAAAACCTTACTGAGCAACTATTAAAAAGGAAAACCACTTACTGAAAGTATGCCAGTCCAAAAAGTAATGCTTATTGCACCTCGCGGCTTCTGCGCAGGAGTAGATCGAGCAATCAAAGTAGTTGAAGAATGCCTAGAACTCTTTGGAAAGCCCGTCTACGTCAAACACCAAATCGTCCATAATAAGTACGTAGTAGACGCATTAGAAAAAAAAGGAGCAATTACCATAGAAGCAATCAACGAAATTCCAGACAATGCAGTAGTAGTATTTTCAGCACATGGCTCTCCACCAGAACAATACGAGCAAGCTAAACATAAGAATCTCAAATTAATAGATGCGACTTGCCCACTAGTTACCAAGGTACACTTCGAAGTGCATCGCTTTGCAAAGCAAGGCTACAAAATAATCTATATCGGCCATCATGGTCACGTAGAAGGCATTGGCGTACTAGGCGAACTCCCTAATGACATCCCCTTAGTAGAAACCATCCAAGACGTACAAAATCTAAATATCGAAAACCCAGAAAAATTAATCTATCTCACCCAAACCACCCTAAGCATCGACGACACAAAGAAAATTGTTCTTGCTCTAAAGCAAAAATACCCTCAAATCCGCGATCCACCAAAAGAAGACATCTGCTATGCAACAACAAATAGACAGCACGCAATCAAACAATTAGCACAAAAAGTAGACCTAGTGTTAGTAGTAGGTTCAACCAACTCCTCAAATTCCATAAGACTGGTAGAAACCGCGAAAACAAAAAAACCAGCCTACCTAGTAGATGATGTAAATCAAATCCAAGAAGACTGGCTAGAAAACATCCAAACTGTAGGCATAAGCGCCGGAGCCTCAGCCCCAGAATCCCTAGTCCAAGAGATAGCACACTATTTCACCACAAAAGGAGCCACAAAAGAAGAATTAACCTTAATGCAAGAAGACGTAACCTTCATCGACCCCGTAGAATTAAGACGCGCGAAGACTAACGCGACTCAAGAAAAGCACTAACCCGCTTCAACCCGAGAGTAATCTTATCAACATCCAGAGCATACGAGAACCGAACATGTCCCGGCTGTCCAAACCAATCGCCTGGATAAGTAATCACCTTATGCTTCTTAAACAATTCTTCAGAAAACGAAAGCGAATCAGCTATCTTAGGAAAGATGTAAAACGCACCTTCAGGTTTCCAAACAGAAAGCCCCATCTCCTGCATCCTAGTATAAATCAAATCACGCCTTTCTTTCCATATCGAAACCTGCTCAGAAGTATATGATTTCGGTGCACAGATAGCATGATAAGCCATCTCCTGCCCCAAAATATTAGTGTTCATCGAACTGTGTGTTTTAAGAGCAACAATCTTCTCAATAATCGACAAATCATTAGAAAAAACATACCCTACCCGAAACCCACACATCGCAAACGTTTTAGAAAAAGAATTAATAGTAACCACGTGCGGACCCGATAGATCATAATTCTCTCGCTCATAAATAAGATCCTTATACACCTCATCCGAGAGCAAAACAATACCCAACTCCTGAGTCCTTTTTTCAATCACCTTCAAATCCGCAATATCCTGCAATCGACCAGTAGGATTAGAGGGAGAATTAATGATAACGGCCTTACATCCCTCAATCTTAGATAAAAACTCATCCATGTTAATCTTACCCTTTGTAGTATGTACAATAACAGGCACCAAATGATTCTTCTCAATCAACGGTTTATACGAGTAATAATACGGAGCATGAATCATAATCTTATCGCCCGGCTTTGCAACAGACCGCAACACCAAATCCAATGCCTCCGATCCACCATTCGTAATAACAAAATGATCCTGTGAAAAACCAGGATTCTCAGCAGCCAATGCAGAACGTAATTTAGGCAATCCAGCTATTAACCCATACTTAAAAGAACGATATGTAGGCAAACACGAAAAAGCTTCTTGAGGAGGCGGCAAATCCGGCTGTCCCGATCCAAATGAAATAATGTCCGCGCCTTCAACCCCAATAAAAGAAGCTGGAGAAAATACATCCTTACTCATCGCCTACTCCTTCGATTCGCCCGTACATCGAAAGTTCCCAGGACGAGTCAAACTCTTACTACCGGTACTATCAAACTCAGCCGGCGGAATAAAATAATTAGTGTGAAACCACATACTAATGAATAATCAACCAGTATTTAAAGGAGAATTCCGTACTCTGCTTTAGCAGAGTGATAAACGCTAAATAAC
>CAZBLF010000040.1:0-7493 GCA_964492935.1 uncultured Methanosarcinales archaeon | reverse complement strand
AAACAAGTAAGCATCAAAACCTTTGAAAACAGGAACAAACAACAGCAACACACCTAAAAATAATAAATCAAGAATAAATAAACAGAGTAAACCATACGGTCGAGAAAAAAGAAAGGAAAACGTATCCCGAACCGGCTTCATGATTATGCTCCTACAACATCAATTGCAGCTACTGCTCCAGCAACACCTACATCTCCTGCAGGCGCCTGAATTCCACATCCGCCTCCAATAGGACCGCTAGGTGCCTGGTAACTTCCTGATCCCTCAGATGCACAGCCTACCATAAGCAAGCCAACTACAAGCAAAAGACCAAGTACAAGTGTTTTCGTTTTCATTGTTGAGTACCCCCTTCTATTATGGTATTTGTTGTTAAATCTTTATAAGTTTGTCCCAAGATTTCGTTATTTCTAAAGATAAACTTCCCATCAGTTTCCTCAGTCCCTACCTGGGGCCACACCTCGGTAAAGGCAGCATACGACTTCGCATCTTTAGAAACAATAATGGCAGGCACTGAATCGATAGCATACTGCGCAACCAATTCCTTACCTCGCGTACTCGAAATGTCAAAACTCTCCTCTTTGCCAAAAGCAAAACCAAAGCGAGCAAGAATAGCCCTATGCATCGTAGCATCATAACACGTACTACAACTAGCATCAGTCAACATAATCCAGTCAACAACACCTTCGACCTCACCCGAAACCGCATTCACATATGGCGGCTGCAACGTCTCGATAACAAGACTTCCATCGCTAGCAACCTCTCCAACCGCCTCTAAATCAGCAGCTACAGCATACACGCCATACTCCGACGACAAGATCAAAGCAGGAAGCTTCGTAATACCATAATTCGCAATAGCAGCCTTTGCATTCACACTCGTTCGAGCAAACGTATCAACCCGAGTAATCGTTAAACTTTCCCGTAATTCAGTAATCGATGCTGATAAATCCACACAGGAAGTACACGCAGGATCGTTAATGTGTATCGCCGTAACCCGACCAAACACATTTCCACTAGCAACATCCGTGTACGGCGGCTCAATCGCAGTTAAGACTAAAGCATCCTCCACCACATCCAATCCAGTAATCCCAGATTTGTTAATCTCACCTGTAATAATAATCGTAGGAAGCTGCTCAATGCCATACTGTTCCAATAACGCAGCACCTTCATCAGCATTCATCTCAATACGTTCAGTAATATTCACATGCGCCCCCTCAATCTTCTCAATTAAAGGCGCAACATCAAAACAATCGCTACAAGAACCGTCAACAATCGTTGTCAAGCTAATGATAGCAGGAACACTAGCCTCTTTAGCCTCACCAATCCGTTCCTGCAACAAATCACCAACAGCACTCAGCTGCATAAAATTAAAAATCAGCAAAATTCCAATAACTGCAAAGAAACCATACATCAGGTACGTAAATCCCATACCTGATTCTTTCTTATGGTGGTGCACATGAGACTTTTCATGATGATGAGGTTCTACTTTCTTTTCATGATGCTCAGGCTTTCTATGTTCATGCCAAGCATGCGCATGGTTATCTTCATCGGTATGTTTATGTTCTTCCACTTGCTACACCTCTATATAATCCAGAACGCTCCCAACAAAAATAACAATACCGATGTGATATATAAACGTTGTGTTTGCAATGCTAAACCGCCTTTCTATGCATTCTGAAAACGATAGATACAATCATCTCTCATAAAGAATTCGTTGATTACCAAGCATATCCTGCTCTAACAAACTACGTGCCGGAAACAGAGGGCGTATTTCACCTACAGGCAGTTCATCCACTGAAAGCTCCTGCATCGGCCCACCGAGGTTTTTATCCAGGAAAGAGTAGTTTTTTCCTTCACGAAGGCCAAAGTAATATCCTGTGATGATAAGCGCCCCAGCACTCGCAGCAAGTGCCAAATAAGTAAAAAAAGATCGAGATCTCGCCTTTTTTTCTTTTTCAGCAGTTCTGATAAGAGCATCCTCTTCAGCAAGCCCATCTACTACTTGCTCCAGATCCCAGTCCCAGATAGGATAGTCATTAAGCCGATTGCGATGTGTCCTTTTTGGGGAGTCATCCATACAAATACAAATACTCCTTCAGTTATAGAACTTTCGAATGCTACTCTAACGTCTCAAGATAATGTTCAGCCTCTAATGCAGACATACATCCCGTCCCAGCCGACGTAATCGCCTGCCGATAGTGAGGATCCATAACATCACCAGCAGCATATACTCCAGGAAGGGAAGTTTTAACCCCATCAACAGCAATATAGCCCTGATCATCCAATTTCACAGCACCGTTTAAGAAATCAGTATTCGGAATGTGTCCAATTGCTAAGAACATACCATCACACGCAATCTCAGACTCCCCAGTAGAGTCTTTAATCTTAACTCCAGTAACAAACTTATCACCCAAAACTTCTAACGTTTCCGTCTCATAATGAATAGTAATTTTATCTGTAGAATCTAAAACCCGTTTCTGCATAATCTTCGAAGCACGAAAAGAATCTCGTCTATGCACCAAATGAATTTCAGACGCAAACTTGTACAATGCCATCGTTTCCTCCATGGCACTGTCTCCGCCACCCACAATAACAACCTTTTTACCCTTGAAAAAGGGAGCATCACACGTTGCACAAGTCGAAACACCTTTCCCAAAGAATGAATCCTCTCCAGGAATACCTAATTTTCGAGCGGAAGCGCCAGAAGAGATAATAACCGTTTTTCCAATGTACGTTTCTTTCGCAGTAGTAATTTCATAGCCCGATGCAACCTTCTTAAATCCAGTAACATCCTCTCCAATGTATTCAGCCCCAAACTTCTGAGCCTGTTTCTTAGCATTAACAATCAAATCCGGCCCCAGAATCCCCTCAACAAATCCCGGGAAATTCTCAACGAGCGAGGTCTGGCTTAACTGATCCAATCCTCGACCAGATAACACTAGCGGCTTCAAGTCAGCACGAGCAGTATAGACTGCAGCAGTATGAGCACTAATTCCGCCACCAATAATGATTACATTACGACTTGCCATAATTACAAGCAACCGTCACTAGTTTTTATACTTTTGCTTCAAGGTAAATTCAGTTTATCGAATTTTTACTACAACCCGAGATAACAACACGGCGAAAGGTTTATATATCTCAATTATATTCTCAAAACTATATAGTGAAGGACACATTACCGATAATACGAACTGTCCTTTACTCATTACGAGCGGACAACAAGAGTATAAATCTTGTTCGCGACTACGGTTTTCAGAGAGTGTTGAAACAAAAATGAATGACAAAGTCTTTAACGTGTTCTTTAGAGAAAAGCCAGCCATGATGCTAGTAAATTTGAAAAATACCAAAGATGCTATGTATGCATCCTCACTAGCAAAAGAAATCGACTGCACATATTCTCACGTTGTCAAAATCCTACAGCAAATGGAAAAAGCTGGCCTAGTAAACTTCGAAAAGCAAGGAAGACTAAAACTATTAACCTTAACCAAGAAAGGCACCGAAGTCGCCGAAAACATCGACGGCATCAGAATCGCTTTGTAAATTCTCTAGAATCCTAACGAATAATCTCTTCCATTCCTCTTTTAACTAAAATCTTCTCAGCTTCCTCTAAAAAAGCAGTTACTTTATCTTCATCAATAATAGCGCCAGCCGCATATTCATGTCCGCCAGCCTCCCCGCCAACAGCCGAAGCCATTTGTGTAGCGAGCAAACGTAAATCAACATCTGCACTCCCACATACACGTAAAGAAACCTTATATTTGCCATCCAATAAGTCGGCCAATGACAATATCAGCGTACCCTTTTTCATATCATTAGATTTAGACAAAATAGAGGCCATCGTACCAATAATACTCGCTTTCACCTGGTCCTCAGCGTTGATAATGATATATCCCTCTCCCCGCTTCACGCTACTTCCATCAGATTGCGACTCAAACCATCGCATCGACTCCATAATCAACCGTTTATAGCTCAATAAATTCTTCAACGCTTTCTCTTTAGTTTTAGGATCGCCTAAACACGCACCAATACCTAATGTAGCATTATCCATTCTCCCACATGCATTCAACAACGTACTAAATTCCTTAATATCGCGAAACGGACTCTCCTTCTCCTCATCATTCAGAATATACACATTACCCAGCACATCTTCCGGACGATCCTCCCCCATGCGCCGAACAATAATACCACTCACCAAATTTTGTAACTCTTCAGTATCCAGATGCACAATCTTCCTCCATCCATCACCGTTCTTAGCGCCAATACCAATCTCATTCAAGAACTGTATCGTTCCAGATTCACTACCAGAAACACCAGGAATGAATGGATCGGTACAATATTCTAACACTTTATGCAATGGTCGCGTCTGTGCACCAAAAATACGCAATCCGCGCGACACCGTTAACTTTCCACTAGCAACAGCAACATCCAAAATCTCCTTATTCAGTGTCAAGAACCCATTACCATCCTCCTGCATGTCTCCCGTAGCACCAATCATAGCAATATGGGCAACATCATCTAATTTTTTACTTAAGCTTCGAACAAAAAGAAACACAACACCGGCTCCAGAGATCTCTTTACCCCCATCAATACCAAAAAGATGGGGATTCACGTGCGAGATGTGTGAGTGCACCTTACAATCTTCAATCTCGTGGTGATCCAATACATAGACCTGCCGATCAGCTAGATACTTATTCAATAAGCTTAACACCCCAGATCCTAAATCCGTAAACACAAAGTACTGATACGGCTCTCGAGCAAGCTCTTTAATCACATCCTCATTCAAACTCTGAACAATACTCAACGAATACTTCCTACTATCCGTATTCAGTGCCTTCACCATCAAACTACAAGACGAAATACCATCCGCATCCAGGTGACTAACTAACCTAATCGTCTCTCGCCTATCAATCTCCTTAAACCGTTCCAGGCAATGAGAAATGTGTTCCTTAAATTGTGCGTACTTATCCATACAATCTCCTATTCCAGCACCCTCCAGTCGAAATCCTTGCGAACCAAGGTCCGGCTCGTCGTAGGGGTTGTGCCATCGGGCCACAGAGCCTTATGATGATACCGTAAGATTTCGAAGGTGCTTATAATACCTCATCTACAACAATCTTTTTTTCATGAAGCATCTATATATAACTTTGTAATCACAGAGAAGGAATCATTTTCCATATCTTCGCTGTCTATTCTTAAATTCCGACAAACAACCATCAAAATCTTCCTTAGAAAAAGCAGGCCATAACGCATCCACCCAAATAATCTCACTATATGAGTTCTGCCACAACAAAAAGTTACTAATTCGCTTCTCACCACCCGGCCTAATAAGAAGATCCACATCCGAAGTAACATACAGACGGTCACCGAGAGCATCTTCAGTAATCTCCTCTCCCGACTCAACTAAATTCTTCACCGCATCCACAATTTCAGCACGAGAACCATACGCCATCGCCAGATTCAGAGTATAATCAGTATAGGGAGCAGTCTCCCCCATCACCTTCTCCATCTCCCCACGAATATCATCCGGAAACAGAGATAATCTTCCAACTACCTTAATTCTAACCTTGTTATCATGAATCTGCTTGTCAGAAGAAAACGATTTAATTTTATCTCGCAACAACTTGAACAAATAATCAACCTCCTTCTGATCCCGATCAAAATTCTCGGTACTCAAACAGTATAACGTAAGCTCGCGAACACCGGAATCCATACACCACTGCAACATCTCACCAATCTTTTCAATACCCTTGCGATGACCCTCAAGTTTAGGCATCCCATTTTCCTGGGCATATCTTCGATTACCATCTAGAATGACAGCAACATGTCGCGGCACGTTTTCCATACTCCAAGAAGTCTCAGCCTACTTTTATATCTAGTGGTCAAGTTCTAACCCAGAAACTTTCTGAAACAAAGCAACAAAAACATTCTTTGGAATGCCAATGCCCGCTTCTAAAACCGCGTTCCCAAAAGCAACTCCTACATCATGCGGATCATCACTCTCCGCAGTAAATTTCAACAAATCAAGATACGTTTTCTTACACAAAAAACCCTCATTAAACGCAAGCACCACTTTGTCATTCCCAGCCTCATTCCCAAACATAATCCCAGAATCACCGACGGTAATGTCAATCCCATCCTGGGAATAAGATCCATCCGAAAAAGCAAAACCATGCCTCAACAATTCAAATCCTGCCAGCTTTTTGACCACGCCCTTGTACCCAAACTGCTCAACAAAAGCAGCCGCATCTACCTCCTCAGGAACCTCAAATGATAACCGAGAATCAACAGCAAAAGTATACACTTTTCCTAAATAGGCCAACACCTTTTGCCGAGCACCACCCTTCCGTTTACGATATCGATTCTCAACAAGGTATGCATATTGGTACACGCTCCCTTTCTTAGTCCGAATCTTCTTAACACGAATATAGGCCATATTCTTCTGTTAGGCACCATATATTTATAGGTTACGGAACTCAAATTAGAGCTTTAGAACGTCTAAAACAAGAGAATTTAGTTACTTCAAAGTCGCCAATCTAAAGGGTGACTTTGACGTCTAAAATACCGAACAATAGAACTTATTCAGTAAGAAGTGGGAGAAGGTATTTTTTTACTTAAGAGCTTTCTTAACACTAGCTGCAAAAGAATCGTTTTCTTTCTTCAATCGTGATGTAGCAGATGCAAGAGCCTTCTTAGGATCTGCACCATCAGTCTCAATAATCATCCGAGGCTTACCTACGAGAGGATGCTTCACAAAGTATGTCGCAATCTTAACCTGCTTATCATTAAGCAATTCTGTCTTAACAGCGTTTAGAAAACCAACGTTCTCATCGACTTCAAAGATGAGTTTATTTTTACTTTCCTCGACGATAGCTACTTCCATAGCCTTAGGATAATCCATCTACTTAAAAAGGTTACTATGAATAAAAGTCAGACCCAAGAAATCACTCTCTTCTCAAAAACAACATCTACCGACGATAAACCCATTAAGATTTTTCAAAACGAAAACAACTAACCTCAATATGCTGCACGTTCCGTCGGTGGTGAGCCATTGCAGACTTCAAGGGAAAAGAGAAATTATACCGTTCAGACAAATCAAAACCAAGATTGCGAGCATACTGTTCGACGAAAGCAGCAGTAGAAGTCTTATGAAAACTGAACACTACCGACGATAGACGACATGCAACATCCAAAAACTCCCTATCTGAATGCTCACTTTGTACTCCGAACGGAGGATTCATAATCACCGTATCCACCTCAATCTTGAAGGCACTAACATCACCCTCGAAAAACGCACTAGAACACTCACTTTCTACTAATGCTACCGTTTTACGTGCAGCTTCCAATACTTCCGGATCTACATCCACAAAATGCACTTTCGCAGCTCCAAGCAACATACACCCTATTCCCAGGATACCCTGCCCACATCCAAGGTCAGCAATCACTTTACCCTCGATAAACCCCTTCAAATAGGCGTCCCACACCACCTCAGCCGCTAT
>CAZBLF010000039.1:0-7524 GCA_964492935.1 uncultured Methanosarcinales archaeon | reverse complement strand
CTGCAATGCAACATAAGTATATTTTCCGGTTGCATCCGCAAGTTTGGATAGATTCTTGATTATTCCGGAACAGGATTGTTTGGTGATTACTCCTATTTTTACTAACATAGGAAGGTAAAAACTTAAAATGCCTCCTGGGAGTTTCTTCTCGAACCGTTCCAGTTCGAGCAGGTCCTCTGGATGGTAGGCAAGGAAATTTGCAGCTTCAGAGTATTTCTCGATAGGAAATCCATTCCTTTTCAGGATTTCCATGCCCTCTCTTGTGCTTTTCTCCTCTTGGACTGTGCGGGTGTCATCGACTACTTGCTTCAGTTCCTTGTACAGCTCACGCACCCAGGCTTTTGTGGAATCTTTTCTTTTAATATGAGACAGTAGTCGCTCTACGTCAGTGTGAATCCTCTTGCCAGAATAGTAATGCTTGAAGAGATGATCTATTTTCTTTACATCATCTTCAATTACTTCTAAGTCTTCTATGACCTCTTTTGACCAAACAAAAGCAAGGTCTTCTTTAATACGTTTAAGAATATCCAGCCAAGATTTCTTAATGTCTGCTTTATCCTGAGCTAGTTTGTCCTTAATGTTTAGCATGTTGATATTGTTTGGAAACATGTAATATAAGCTTTACTAAACAATCACATGATTGTTTACTTTTATTTTCTCAGAGAAATCAAATGGAGATAGTTAGGGGGTGGATTATTTACTTGGTTCAAGGTAAAAGTTTATAAGGTCTTTCTGATGCAAAGGGATTATGGATGATACTATTCGTAAGTATGCACTTCAGAATGCTTTGAAGTTTAATGGAAAGGCTAATCCGGGTGCGATAGTTGGGAAGTTGCTTGCGGAGAAGCCGGCTTTGAAGAGTGAGATGGCTACCCTGGGGAAGCAGATCGGGAAGATTGTTGCTGATGTTAACTCGTTGTCGCTAGAGGCACAGAAATTAGAACTTGAGAATCTTGCTCCTGATTTGTTGAAGAAGAAGAAAGTTGTTAAGAAAAAGACGCTAACTAAATTGAAGGGTGCTAAGAAAGTGGTGATGCGCTTTGAGCCTAGTCCGAGTGGACCGATGCACATTGGGCATGCGTATGTTCTTGGATTAAATGCGTTGTACTGTAAGGAATACAAAGGAAAATTAATTTTACGCATTGCGGATACGAACCCGGACAATATTTACGAGCCTGCTTATGATTTACTTCCGGAGGATGCGGCTTGGTTGACGGACGGGAAGATAAAAGACGTTCTGATTCAGTCTGAGCGTATGGAATTGTATTATTCTTACATGGAGAAGTTGTTGAAATTGGAAAAGGTGTACGTCTGTACGTGTGATCCTGAAGAATTTAGAGAAAAGATTCGCGCTAAGGAGGCTTGTGCGTGTAGGATGTTGGTTGAACAGAAGTCGCGCTGGGATGCGATGTTTACTACCTATAAGATGGGCGAGGCGGTTGTTCGATTGAGGACTGATATTGAACATAAGAATCCTGCTATGCGGGACTTTCCGTTGTTTAGAATTAATGAAAGTAAGCATGCGCGGCAGGGAACTAAATATCGGGTGTGGCCATTGATGAATATGTCGGTGACGGTTGATGACATCGAAAGTAAGGTTACTCATATTATTCGCGCTAAGGATCATCACGACAATGCGTTGAGACAAAAATACATTTACGAATATCTTGGTAAGAAGTCTCCTGAGACATTGTTTGTTGGAAGAATTAACTTTACGGGAATGGCGGTGAGTTGTTCGAAGACTCGACCGTTGATAGAGGATGGCACGTATACAGGCTGGGATGATATTCGGATTCCGTTTTTACTTGCTTTGCGCAGACGCGGTTATCAGGCTGAGACTTTTTTGAGATATGCGTTTGATGTGGGCGTTAGTTTGAGTGACAAGAAGGTTTCTAAAGATGAATTCTTTAAGACGATTGACGCGTATAATAAAGATATTATTGATCCGGTAGCGCATCGTTACTTCTTTGTTCAGGATCCGGTCGAGATTCGGATTGCTGGTGTTCATAAAAAAGACATTGCTCTCGATTTGCATCCAGATGCTCAGAAAGGGGGTCGGAAATTCTCGGTTGGAGATACTTTTAACATTGCGAAAGAGGATTTCGATAATTTTGCAGAAAATAAACTGTATCGGTTGATGGATTGTTTAAATGTCAGACAGAAGGATGGCCAGCTGATTTTTGATTCGGATAGTTATGATGAGTATAAGGCAACTGGCAAGCAAATTATTCATTGGTTGCCTAAAGAGGGAAATATTGCTGTTGAGGTTATGATGCCGGACGGTTCTTTGGTTACTGGTCTTGGAGAAAAGCATCTTTCTGATTTGAAAGAAGGAGCTGTGGTGCAGTTAGTTCGATTTGGGTTCTGTAGATTGGATAAAAAGAGTAAAAGTAAGTTGACGTTCTGGTTTGCTCATCGATAGAGCGCGGGAAGAAGGTAGTCTCCGCCCATGAATCCTAACATATAGTTCCCTAGCTTTCCCCCATTGCTTGAGCGGACTTTCTCCCTCCGATGGCATCGCTTATTAATCCCCCAGCTCCCCATGCAGCGGACATTGTAAGACTATGCAGGAAGGATGCTCCAGGAACAAGATAATTAAACAATGCTCCTGCTCCAATGCTTACTGCCGTGTCTGCGATTGACTCTAAAGTAGAATATTCTTTTTTAGGCACTACTGGTTCTTCTTCTCCCATACCTTAGTAGAATGAATCTTTCTTTAAAAATGCTCGTAGATGCAAAGGTATAAAAACTTGGACTGCTGAAGTGGAGGTATGACGGGGAAAACATTGGTTGTTCGAAGTAACATTAGAGAGTATGCTAAGGCTAATGAGACTCCGTTGTTCGTTGCAGGTGATTTTGCTGATCGGTTACAGGAAAAGGTTATTCGATTGATTAAGGATGCTTGTAAACGTGCTAAGGAGAATCAACGCAATACGGTTATGGGAAGAGATCTTTAGGCGACTGCCAATCTTGCTCTGAGACTTTCTATTTTGAGTTTAATTCGGTCTAGGTTATTAGAACCAGAATCTTTGTAGAGTTCATAGATTTCTTCTAGCTTTGAGAGATGTTGTTTCATCTCAGAAATTTTTTGATCTTTCTCTGGTAGGGGGATGATTGCTTTGAGATCTTTGTTGCTTTCTTGCAATTGTTTCTGGTCTTTGAGGTGGGCATCTACTTGTTTTTGGAGGTGGCCCATGTGCTTTTTCATTTCTAGAACGGTTTTGGCTGCTTGTTGTACCATCTCTTGCTGTTGACTGGGATCTTGATGGGGCGTACTAATCTTCTTTTCGTGTAGGATAACGGTATCCATCTTTTGCTTGAGTTCGTTCATCTCTTTATTGATGTTTTTTTTCGATGAGGCTACTTTCTTGAGTTCTTTTATTTTATCCTCTAGCTCGTCATGAGATTGATCGCGTTGTTGATGTTTCTTTGCCATAAAGCAGATGTGCTTTACGTAGCGTTTAAAGCGATCTGGACTGATGGGTTCGTTATGCGGGTTGGGATGCATCTTTTGATGGTGCACTGGAGCAGTACCCTTATGTTGTGCTGGATGAGGAGAATTCTCTTTATGTTGTGCTGGATGACTGTCCATCGTTACTTCTTAAACATGCCCATGAAGCCTTTCTTCTTCGGCTCTGTAGGTCCAGGCATAGGAGGTAGTCCTGGAGGTGCTCCTGGTGGTGGAGGCATTCCGGGTGGTGGTGCTCCTGGCATCGGTGGTAAGCCGGGCAGTGGAGGCATTCCTTTAGGTTGATTAGGCATAGGTGGCATAGGTGGAAGTCCTGGAGGTGCTCCGGGTGCAGGCGGCATTCCTGGTGGGGGTGGCATTCCTTTAGGTTGATGATGGGGAGGATGTTCGGGTGGAGCGTGTGGTTTAGCGTGAGGTTCCATCGTAGGTGGAGGATGCATGGGAGCTCCTTTCGGAGGTTCTAGTGGAGGTAGATTATCTTTCATACCGGGGAAATCAAATTTAAACGGATCTTCTGGATTGGGATGTGATTGTGGGTGATGGATCTTTTTTTGCAAATGTCCAGGACCGTTGACCATGTCTGCAATTGCTACCATTCCTTCGGCGATTGTTTTGTTTTGATGCTCCATGCCCCTTATCTTTTCCATTAATGGCTCGATCTTTTCAGTTAATTCGGATTCTGTCTTTTCCTCTAGCTTCATTTCATCGGCTGCTTGGGCAAATAACTTGAGCATGCTGTCCATGGTCTTCGTTAATTTATCCATGGAAACTAAGAGGTCCTTAGAATTGGGATCGCCTACCTGTTTTTGCAGATCGGTAATTTGTTTCTTGAGTTGGACTATCTCCTTGTAAGGCATTATTTCATAGCCTTCTTCGTTCGGCATTCTACCACGCTCTTTTTTTTATTGCACTAACTACGATACTAGAATTACTTTGAGCAAATCCGTATATAAATCTTTTGATTTTATAGAATTAATCCTACATGCCCATATCCATTCCTGGAGGGGGCATTTGGGGTGCTGGAGCGGATGCTCCTGCGATAACGTCGTCAATTCTTAGAATCATTACTGCGACTTCGGTTGCGGAACTGAAAGCCTGGGTTTTGATGCGTGCAGGTTCAATTACGCCTTCTTTCCAGGCGTCCATGACTTTGCCGGTAAAGACATTGATTCCTGCCCATTTTTTCTTCTTGTCGTGAGCGCTTTTTAATTCTGCTAGTACGTCAATAGGATCTAGGCCTGCGTTTTCTGCTAGGGTTGTAGGTAGAATTTCAATAGCGGTTGCGAATGCGTGGACTGCTAGTTGCTCTCGGCCGGAAAGGCTGTCTGCATATGATTTGAGTTGTTTTGCAAGCTCGATTTCGGTTGCGCCTGCTCCTGCAACTACTTTTCCGTTCTTGATGGCTGCTGCGATATCACCTAGAGCGTCTTCCATTGCTCTTTTAACTTCGTCAACGACGTGCTCGGTTCCACCACGAATAAGAATGGTAACGGATTTTGGATTTTTACAATCTCGGATGTAGGTCATGTTTTCGTCGCCTACTTTGACTTCTTCTACAACGCCTGCAAAACCTACGTCATCACTTGTGAGATCGTCAAGATTGTTTACGATGCGTGCTCCGGATGCTCGTGCTAGTGCCTGCATATCGGATTGCTTTGCTCTGCGAACTGCAAAGACGCCGTGTTTTGCAAAGAAATGTTGTGCGAGATCGTCAATGCCTTTCTGGCAGATTAATACATTTGCACCGGATGCGGTAATTTTTTCTACCTTGTCACGTAACATCTGTTCCTCTTGATCGATAAAGGTTTGTACCTGGGAGGGTTCCGTAATTTGGATTTTTGCATCCATCTCGGTGTTTTTTATTTCGATAGCTGAATCGATTAATGCGATTTTTGCTTTTTCAACGTGTCTGGGCATATTGGAATTTACGCGTTCCTTGTCTAGTACGATGCCTTCGATTAATTCGGTGTCATGTACAGCGCCACCGACTTTCTTTTCTAGTTTGATGTTTTCTTTATCAATTGAGATTCCGTTATCTTGTTCCATGACTAATTTAACTGCTTTTACGGCGATATCGCTTAAGAGTTCCTTTGAGGATTCTGCTCCTTTGCCCGTCATTGCGGTCATGGAGATTTTTGATAGGATGCTATTATCGTCAACGTTGATGGATTCTGCAATTGACTCTAGGATGTTCTGTACTTTCGCTTCTGCTAATCGGTAGCCACGAGCGATAACGGTGGGATGGACATCTTTGTCAAGCAGTTCTTCTGCATTCTTTAGAAGTTCTCCTGCTAATACGACTGCGGTGGTGGTTCCATCGCCGACTTCGTTTTCCTGGGTTTTTGCCACTTCAACAATCATTTTTGCTGAAGGATGTTCAATTTGAATTTCTTCGAGAATGGTGACGCCGTCATTGGTTACGGTGATGTCTCCTAGTGAATCGACAATCATTTTGTCCATGCCTTTAGGACCTAGAGTAGTACGAACGGTTTCGGCAACCATCTTCGCAGCCATAATATTAGTGCGCTGGGCATTCTTGCCTACGGTTCGTTGTGTATTTTCGGGTAGGATAAATATTGGTTGTACGTCTTTACTCATGTTCATCACCTTGTTTTGATTAAGGTGTGTAAGTGAGGTTTCATTTATAAAGCTGACTGTTGCAGAAACATATATAAATGACTGAATTTCAGGATTGTTGAGGTGATAAATTTGCTTGTCGAAGTAGTCCAACTATTTGTATTGTTCTTCGTAATTATCGAGCCCTTTGTGAGTTTCTCTATCTTTGTTGCTGCTACTGAACGGATGAAACCAAAAGAGAGACACCAGACTGCAAATCTTGCAATTTTTGTCGCTGCTTTGCTTTCTCTCCTTGTACTTCTATTTGGAGAATCGCTCCTTACGTTGTTTCACACCACTCTAGACGATCTACGTGTTGCAGGTGGGATTGTGATTGGGCTGCTTGGGATTAAGATGGCGTTGGGCCAATCTGTAACTGATATTTCAAAAATAAAAAATAGTGGATCTAAAGCAATTGCTGCAATTATCGGGACTCCTCTTTTGACGGGTCCTGCCACCATTACTGCAATTATTGTAGCCACGCAAGATTTTGGTACTGCTGTGACGGGGGTTGCTATCTTTTTGGTGCTTGCCTTTACGTCCCTTATATTTTACTTTTCAGATTTCTTCAAGAAAATTATGGGCCAAACCACACTTCAAATTATTTCCACAGTCCTTGGATTGGTCACTTTGTCGTGGGCAGTTCAGTTTATCAGAACAGGATTAGGATTTTGATTTCTTTTTGAGTTTCAGCTCTTTTTTTATCCACTCAATTTCGTGGAAGAGTTTTTCGAATCTTTTTGAAAGTTTCTTGTGACTGATGATACGGTGGACGAACATTACTACATAAAGGCCGAAGAATCCTCCTACTAGAATTTTCACGGTGCCTACGAGTTGTTCGACTAATGTTACCCAGGGTCCGATGACAGGTGTTGCTGCTGAGATATCGACCATAACTTGATTTCAATCTTACAGTATTTAAACTTGTTGTGTGTCGAGGGAGGGTATGTGCATAGCATCACCAGGTCGAAATTCATTGATACCTCAGAATTAAGTGCGTTGCGCGGGGTTGCCCCATCCGGGGACGCAGCACCTTCAGAAGTCAAGAGCAAGAATTTCGAAGGTGCTATGCACATACGAGGGAGGGAAACATTTATATAGTAGATTTCTCAGTATGGTAGTATTCCAAAAAGAAGGTGATACTATGTTTACATCGAAAAAAGGTTACTTACAGCATCCGTTTGTGATTGCTTTAGTTATTGGATTCTTGACTGCATTGATTTTAGTGTTCTTGTTGAACAAAGGTATGATTCCAGGAGTTAATTTCAAGTTTTGTTAATGAGGTGATAAGATGCTAAAAACAAAGAAAGGTTATTTACACCATCCGTTTGTGATTGCTTTAGTTATTGGTTTTTTAGGCGCGCTGATTTTGGTGTACCTCTTGAACAAGGGCATGATTCCAGGAGTTAACTTTAAATTCTGTTAACTTTTTTCTTTTT
>CAZBLF010000038.1:0-8622 GCA_964492935.1 uncultured Methanosarcinales archaeon | reverse complement strand
AGGAGGATGCTACAGATGAAGTTTCTGAAGAAAAGGAGGATGAGGTGGTAACTGATGCGACCCGTGCGGTTAAACCTGTTCTTATTCGTGAAAGAAGTTGTCTTGATAGGTGTGTTGATGCTGGTGTAGAGAAGGATGATTGTAGAAAAAAGTGTGATATAGATACTCATACGATTGCTCGGAGAGTTGATGCAAAGCCTGTTGTTATTCGAGAGGCGGTTGCTGATAGAATTGATGGTTGTTTAGAGCGATGTGTTGCTGCAGGTGTGGAAAAGGATGATTGTCGGAAAAAGTGCTCTCCCAGGATGGATGATGAACATATGTCTGATGTTGCTCGGGCACATAGAGCGTTTGCATTTAACAAGGATGATTTTACTAAGGATGAGCTTCGAAAGATTGCTCAGTTGCGTAAGGATCAGGCAGATGAGGTACTCGGAGAGGATGCTGTTGCTGCACGAAAAAAGCTTGCTCGGTTGAAGGTTCGGAAAGCTGAAGATCTTTACAAGAAACGGGCTGTTGCTGCAGATAAGAAGGCTGCTGCGAAGAGGCGATATGAGGCAGCTCGAAAGAAGCACGACACTTTAGAGGATGAAAGTGAGGATCGGGGTAGGGCTTTTGATGAGGTTAAGGTTAAATTAAGGGATTGTGGAGATGATTGTGATGAAATTAGGGCTGAGGCACAGGCTCGGGCAAAGGAATACATTGCTAAATCTGGTGAGCGAGTGCTTGCACATCTTGAAAAAGTAAAAAGCAAGATTGAGGGTAATGAAAATATTGATAGCGAGCGTGCTTCGGAGATTATTGGTAAGTTAGATGCTGCAATCGCTGAGGTTGAGGCTGCATTAGTGGATGCTGAGGCCGCTACAACGAAGGAGGAATTGCGAAGTGCTGCAAAGTCTATTTCTTCGATTTGGAAGCGTGTAAAGCACGTTGCTGAAGCAGGTGCTGCACGCGTTGTTACGTCGCGTGTAGGCGAGATTGTGGTGCGATCGCAGCAGCTTGAGGTGAAACTTGAGAAGTTATTAGCTGAAATCGAGGAAAGGGGAGCTGAAGTTGAGAATTTGGATGTGTTGACGGACAAATTTGATGTTCTTATTGCTGAAGCTCGGGATCTGCACAAGCAGTCGGAGTCATTGCTTGAGGAGGTTGCGGTTACTCGAAGACAGAAGCGTTTGTTGACTGATGAGGAACGTAATCAGTTAACTGAGATGATCAAGAAGGCCAAGGGGCTTTCTAAAGATGCTCAATCTACATTAAAGGATGCTCACGGCATTCTTGTTGAGATTGCGAAAGACCTTCATGAAGCGGATGCTTCGTTTGAGGGTGCTGAAGACGAGGATTTAATTGAAGATGAATCTGATGATGATTCAGAGGAGGATGAAGAATGAAACGAATACTAGCTGTGTTGATGGTGCTATTTTTAGTTGGTTGCGGTGCTCCGGTAGTTGAGGAAAATGTGGATGTTGGCTCTGGGGATGCTGTAGTAGATAGTGTTGTTGCTGAAACTTCAGAGGTTGCTGAACTTGATTCAGAATTGACTGATGAAGGTCTTGATGCACTGGCTGATGACTTAGAAGGGCTTGATTGGTGATTAGTCTCCTTGTTTCACATTCAGAAGCTGATCTAATCCGTAGAGGTCTTTATTGTTTTCTCTCAATGATCTGATATGTTCAACGAGTTGTGATCTAAATGAGGGTAGGTACTTGATTATCCTATCTTTCAACAGATCCATATCGCCATGAGGGTTACCTGTAAATAAAATGTAATTTACATTGCGTTCTAGTTCGGATGCTAGACCAATCATTGTCTCGACATCTTCAGCGGTGTAGAGGGCATCGTCTTTATTTCTCATATCTCTACTCGAATTCTAAACGGTATATAAATCCATAGCTTTAAATAATTCTTTGGTTGTCAACTTGTATGAAAGTTGGTTTTGTGGGAGCGGGACAGGTGGGGGCTACGGCTGCTTTTATTCTGGCTTCGAAGGATTTGGTTAAAGAGATTGTGATGATTGATATTGATGATGCGGTTATTGGGAAAGCTCTTGATATGATGTGTTGTAGTCCTCTGGTGCCGTTTGATACCGTTGTTTCTGGAAGTATTGATTATTCAGCGCTTTCTGGTTGCGGTCTTATTGTGATTACGGCTGGATTGGCACGAAAACCGGGGATGACACGGGAGGATTTGTTGGCGAAGAACTCTTCTATCATGTCTTCGATTGCTTCCTCTGTAAAAGAATTTGCTCCTGATGCTATCTGCATTATTGTTACTAATCCTTTGGATGTGATGACGTATTTGTTCTTGAAGAAGTCTGGGTTGTCTCGGGAGAAGGTTATTGGGATGGCTGGAGTGTTGGACAGTGCTCGGTTGCGTAATTTTATTGCTTCGGAATTGAAGGTTTCGCCTGCTACTGTTGAGGGTATGGTGATGGGAGCACATGGAGATTCGATGGTGCCTCTTCCTGAATTAACTCTTGTTGACGGGAAACCGATTACTTCGTTGATGGATGCTGATACGATTGCTCGGCTTGTTGAAAGGACTGCTAACTGTGGGGGCGAGGTGGTTAAATATTTGAAGACGGGTTCGGCATATTATAGTCCGGCTGCCTCTATTGTGGAGATGGTTTCTGTCATTCTTTCTGATTCTGGTAAGATGTTGCCGTGTTCGGTGTTTGTTTCTGGTGAATATGGTTTAAACGATATGTGCATGGGTTTGCCGGTGAAATTGGGCAAGGATGGGGTACAGGAGATTGTTGAGCTGGAGTTGAGTGTTGAGGCAGGTGCATTGCTGAAGAAGAGTGCTGAGGTTACTCGGCAGAATATTTCTGGGTTAGGATTATAGGCGTATTCTCAGGTATCTTTTGAAAATTGAGCAAATTTTCAAACCATTACCAAACTTCGTTTAGTAACGTTTATAAATGGATTTCGGACTTTCTAATTTTATGAGTACATCTGTAGCTCAAAAAAGTGCGGTCGAATCGCTTAAAGCTCAATTAGCTAGGGGTAGCTCTGAAGTGGCTGCTCTTGATACCGCTAAGGATCTAAATGTAAAGGTTTCTGAGCCTAGGAGAAGCTATGACTCTCGAATTATTAGACGAGGAGAGGTAGTCTTTTCTGTTAATCCTGGAGTGGATGTTTTGGAGGAGGCACATAGACTAGCTGGGCCCCAGTATGATATTATTGCGATTATGGATGGGGTGGAAATGATTTATGAGCCCTCTATTCCGAGATTTACTCCAGAATTTAGTCAGGGAGATTTTAATGGTTACTTTGGGCTGTTGTAAACCCAATTATTATATATGAGTTTAACACTTGATTGACTATGACATACCAAGCACATGATCCCTTAGGCATGGACGAAGATGATAAGAGTTATCATCGGGGCGGGGAAGATAATCCGTTGGATTATCATACCAAGGACGGTAGTGATGACGTGTATTCTTCGAAACCGGGAGAGTTGTATGATTCTGGCGAGCAAAATGAGGATTTGAAGCAGCAGGATGATGATTCGGAGACGATTGAGGAGAGTTTAGGGTTTTCTGAGGACGATCCGAAGTATGAGAAAAGTGAAGAGGAAGGGGATGTTGTTGCCAATGCTGCCAGCGAGGTGTTTCAGGAGGGGCAGCAGGTTGAGTCTAAACAGGAAAAGAAAAATGCTAAAAAGTCGATTGAAGATGCTATTAACAAGGCGATTAAAGATGAAAAAGAGGTCTTGCACCTAGACTAAGATGGGACACATGGGACATTATTCTATTGGAGAGCAGATTTTAGGTAGTTATGAGGTTGGGAAGCACGGTGATGCAGGGGCTTCGCAACGGAGCGATACGAATGCTGATTTGCCAGGTTATGCACACGGATTTTATTCACTTTCACATTTTGAGTCGTTCTCTGAGGTGGTTTATAGTAAGGTGGAGATTGGCTATGATAAGGGCGCTCGGGAGATGGATGAGGTTGTTCGTGGAGCGCCGTTGGAATTGTATACTCCGCGTGAAAGTATGCCGGATCCGGGTTCGAGTTCGCCTTCGTTACGTGCTGGTCGGATTGAGCCGGAGGAAATTGTTGTGAAGCATCCGCCTACCGAAATTGTTAATGAGATTTTGCGAGCTCAGCAGCAGGTGTTGATGGATATCGAGGAAGTTGAGGTCGAGGAAATTATTATTAAACGGAAATTTAAGAAGCGTAGAGTTGTTATTGATTCTGAGAGTAAGCGGATACAATAATGCCGAGGCACGGTGAACTTATGAGTTTTTCAAACTCATTCACCTCGATGGGCGTCGGCAATATCTTTAGCTTACTCTAGCAAAGAATAAAAGTAGTTAGTGATTCTTGTTCTTATGAAGATTGGTTGGTTACTTGGTGTGTTGTTTGTTGTTTCGTCGTTCTTTTTGCTTTTGGGTGTTAGCTTTTTTGGGAATGCTTTTTCTGATGCGCATTATGATTTTGCTCAGTATTCGGTTGAGGAAAAGACTGCATTTTCAGCTTCGTTGGTGAATGATGCGGTTGTTGCGTATGTTTCTGGTTCTGGAGATGAGTTATTGGTTGATGTGTTTACTGCTGACGAGGTGAGTCATCTTTCTGATGTTCGTGCTGTTGTTTCGGTGGGTCGGATAATGTTTATGTTGAGTGGTGTTGTGTTCTTCTTGGTGCTTTTTTCTGGGTATTGGGTGTTTGGTGTTCATAGATTGGTTGTTCTTCGGCGGCTGTTGTTGTATGCTGGCGTTATTAACTTGGTTTTTGCGCTCTTGGTTATTTCGGGGATTGTGTTTTGGTTTGATGGATTGTTTACGGCTTTCCATGGGTTATTTTTTGCTGATGGGACATGGCAGTTTTCTTCGTCTAGTAATCTGATCTTACTGTATCCTCAGACGTTTTTTGTTGATATGGGGACTGCTATTATGAAGACGTTTTTGCTGGGTGCAAACTTTTTTATAGTATTAGGTGGAGTGTTATTAGCTCTGGAGAAAAAATGGTTGGAATAGATTTGTTGACAGGGAATTTGTTGTTCTTGGGCGGAGCCTTGGTGATTTCTTTGTTGCCGTTGTATTTTGCCGTTAAATTGGTGGGTGGCGAGGCTAGTTTGATGAAAGTTATCTTGCTGAGTATTTTGTTGTCGGCCTTTTCGCTGGCTGCATTGACGTATTTGGGCTTGTATGCGAGTATTGCTTCGTTGCTGGCTACGTCTCTGGTGTATCGGGTTGCTTTTAAATTGACCACGGGAAAGGCTATTTTAGTGTGGATTTTGCAGTATGTGATTGCTTTTATTCTGACGCTGTTGGCAGTGAGTCTGTTTGCTGGTTAAGAGCGGACTATGGTGCAATGCACATAGTCGTTTAAGAAAACTATTTATAGTGGTATTTGCTTTAACTTGTTATGCGTAAGCGAATTGTTGCAGCTAATTGGAAGATGAACTTGACTTCTCGGGATGCTTTGACGTTGGTCAAGGTTTTGGATAATTCGATTGAGAGTAAGAAAGTTACTGTTGTATTGATTCCTTCTTTTACGTTGTTACCGGCGGTTTCTGCTGTGTTGCCGGCGCGCTTCTTTCTAGGAGCTCAGAATGTGCATTTCGAGTTGAAGGGTGCGTTTACGGGCGAGGTTAATGTTTCGCAGCTACAGGATGTGGGGTGCTCGTATGTTATTTTGGGTCACTCTGAGAGACGTCATGTGTTTGGTGAAAGTGATGAGATGATTAATATGAAGGTTACTGCTGCTCTTTCGGGTGGTTTGATACCGATATTGTGTGTTGGCGAGACTGCCGATGAGAGGAATGCTGGTAAGGTGGATGCGGTTTTAAAGGCTCAATTGGTTGCGGGTTTGAAATCGATAACGAAGGCGCAGATGAAGAAGGTTGTTATTGCATATGAGCCGGTGTGGGCGATTGGTACCGGCAAGACGGCTAGTCCTTCGCAAGCGGATGATGCACATGCTAGTATTCGAAAGATTGTTAGTTCGTTATATGACAAGGGTGTTGCTGACTCTGTCTCTATTTTGTATGGAGGTAGTGTTAAAGCTGCCAATTGCAAGGAATTATTTGATCAGAAGAACATTGATGGAGCTTTAATTGGAGGTGCGAGTTTAGATGCTGAACAGTTTAGCAGTATTGTTGCAGATGCGTGATTCTGGCTCTTCGGGACAGGCTTCTCAGCCAGCTTCTTCAGAAGCTTCTCATGTAGCACCGGAAGCTGCAGAGCAGGCAGCTCCCCAACCTACCCCTCAACCGGCTGCACCTCAGATGGCACCTTCGGGAAAGAAATTTAGTTTTGGAATGTTTCTTAAGATTTTGTTACTGTTGCTGATTGTGGGCGGTGCGTTGTATTTGTTGATGAATCCGGGTGGATTACAGGCTATCGTTGATACGTTCTTTGGTAGATTTGGTGCTCAATAGTTAGTTTTAAAAAGAAGGGTCTTATTCTCACTCTAATGGTTGATTACAAAGAGTTACTCGCGAAGGCACGTAAGGAGTTGCCGGAATCTGTTTTTGAGAAAGAGCGGTTTGTGATTCCTAAGGTTAAGGGTCATATTCAGGGTAATAAAACCGTTATTAATAATTTCTTGCAGATTTGTGATGCTTTGCATCGTGAGGCGCAACATGTGCTGAAATATGTTTCTCGTGCTATTGCTACACCCGGTGAATTGAAGAAATCGGGTAGTTTGTTGGTGGGTGCTAAAGTGCCTGCTAGTCGTATTAACCAGGCGATTCAGGATTATGCTGAATTGTATGTGTTCTGTCCGGATACGGGTAAGCCTGATACGGTATTAGAGAAAGAGGGTAGCTTAACGTACTTGAAAAGTATGGTTACCGGTACTCGTAAATTGATTAAAAGTCGGTTTTAGATAACTTCTACGTAGAGTTTCTTTACACGTTCGTATGGAATGGGAAATCCTGCTACATCTGGACATCTTGTGCTGTCTTTGGGTAGTGCGGAGGTGCCGATGGTTTCTTTGAAGCAGACATTCATGTCGAAGATGTAGGTGCCGGGTTCGGTGCCAGGATCTACTTCTACTCCCATGAGGAACTTTTGTTGTTCGTTGTTTTTAATGGTCTTTTGCATGACTAGACCGATGGTATTTTGATTTGAGTCAGGAGTGTTGCTAGACGAGAGCCACATATTGGGAGATTGACAGGTTGCTTGACTTGCAATGCTGCTGGAATCACAAATTGGAGTATTGTCCTTGTGAAATGCTTTATTGAACTTGATTTGGATACGGAAATCGTTCTGTTGGTCCTTTCCCAGGACATTTAACACCCCCATTCCGAAGGTTGCGAACTCACCATTGGCTATTTTCTTCTTGTCGAAGGGGATTGCTACTCTCGATCCGTCATCTAGCAGTCTTTCGATTTCTTGTTCGGTGCGTTCGTCATAGACACGCTTGATATCTGTTGCGCCACCAAAGAACTTCTTGACCATGACCATGGATGAGCCGAAAATGACTAGGGTGATGATTAGCATTACTAGAAAGTTGACCGATAATTCAATTGCTGCCTTTTTGTTGAGTTTCATTTGGTGTAGTCGCATTCTTCGTGAGTATCAGCCCATGATGTTCTGCATGCGGTATTGGTGGCCGAATTCGGCGTAATATTGGGCACGCCATTGATCCATAAGACGTTGCATATTCGCCATGGCCTCGGTAGGGTTATCTATGTAAGGGATGTTTAAGTAACTTTCTTTTTGTCCGGTTAGTGCTATTTGGATGAGATCGGGTTTCATTGCACCTTGTTTTTTGAAGGTGATGCCGGAGATGCTGGAATAGGGGTATTGGATGGGTTCTTTATGCATTAAGGCTGCGGCGGGAGGGGTGTAGACTAATTTATCGGCATACAAGGTGTAGGCGACATTATGGAGGTTAACATAGCTCTTGACGAGCATGATGACCACGATGAGTGCGGTGATTGCAGCGAGGACATATACTACTGATGCTCCGTTGATTTCTATGCCTAGTTCGGAGAACACGGTGAGAAAGACGCCGACACCGACAATACTGTTGAGATAGAAGCCCATCCCTACAATGAGTGCAATAAATGCGAGAACGAGGATGATTTTGCTTGTGATTGCCTTCTTTACGTCTGGCTTCAGTTCCATGACGGGAGCGTCCATGGTACTACTTCACAATTTCATATTCTTTTACAATAAGCAGCAGGAAAAGTAACAATACAATTGCTCCTGAGACGATGAGTGTTATTCCGGTTTGGAAGTTGTGGCCGGTGAAGATTTTATATACACCAAACGCCATGATTGCGGTGCCTAGCCAGAGAAACTTATCTAGCACCAGTTTCATAATATCGAATTCTTCGCTAGGCGATAGGCGCTTTTTCATTGTATTCTTAGAGTGATATCCTTTTGTAGGAAGTCAGCATCTGCCCCGAGGGCGTCTTTTCCTTTTAGGACAACTTGACAGAGATAGCTTCCGGTATCCTTGTCCGGTACTGTAACGAGTACGGTGAACGCTCCGGTTTCTGCAACTTCAATATCTCGAGGGGTTGCGGTCTCGGTTATGGGGATATCGGTACTTGCTGCGTCACTTTCTTTACACCGTATATCGGGTTCCGCGTCCGTGTAGTCATTTTGTGTAGGATTATAGGCATTTACTTTGAGTGCGATGCTTGCTCCGGCTTCTGAGATGA
>CAZBLF010000037.1:0-8747 GCA_964492935.1 uncultured Methanosarcinales archaeon | reverse complement strand
TCTATGGGTCAGGAGAAGAATCTATAGTATTAGATGCCTATCTCGAAAAGTATCCTCTGGCTAAGGAGCTGGTATTAGAAAAATACCCTCAGAACATAATGAATCAGGATGAAACTCTTAATGCAATCATTGTTGTCGGCGACGCCGCACCCTCAGGAGATATCGTAGCAGCTCAGTCCATCGTAGAAAATCTTGCTGACCGAGGATACAATGTCCTGTTAGCTCCAATAAAATTGGCCTCTGAGGTTGCAGATCCGTATGCTCAAAAAGTAATCAGTATAGGAAGTCCATGCAATAACGCAATTACTGCAGTGTTATTAGGTAATCCTGATCCCTGCAATCTCGCCATACCTGCAGGAGAAGGTATGCTTAAAGGAATGACAAATAATAGTCAATTACAAATCTTAGTTGCAGGAAATGAGGAAGTAGATACTAGAATTGCAGCAGAAGTGCTCACAGATATAGAAGACTATGAGATAACAAGTGATACGGTGTGTATGACTCAGCAAGGAAATGCAATCATACTCGAAGAATGTATTGCTAAAGAATCAACTTGCACCGATTCTGATGGTGGTAATAATATCTCTGTGCAAGGTACTACTGTGTGTACTGGCAGTGATTGCAATTACAAAGAACCCAAAACAGATTGGTGCGGTTCATCACCAAAAGGATTCATTGAAGTAGTTGATTCTTGTACAGGTTCTGATTCTACTTGCGAGATCGCTGAATTTTCGTGTGTAGAGAATGGTATGGTTGAAAGGGGTTTTTATAGATGCGAAAACGGCTGTGCAGACGGAGCCTGCATCCCAGCGCCTCCTATCGACAATGGTACAACTACAATTCCAAACGAATAAAATAAGAATTCTTTGAAAGGGTAACCATATAAACATCCACAGCATTCTAAGTCCATGACTAAGCTTATCATGGCAATCATGTATGCACAAGAAGAGACGCTAAACCAGTGCAAACAAGAACTCACCACCAAATACGGCCCAATACAAAAAGAAAACACACCCTATAACTTTGACTACACACAATACTACGAAGAAGAGTTCGGAACCAACCTAAAAAAGCAGTTCATTATCTTCCAAAAAGAGATACAAACCGACCAACTAGCCACCATCAAACACGAAATAACAGCAATAGAAGCACTATTCACCAAAAACAACAAACGTACCATCAACATCGATCCCGGCTATCTGACTGCCTCAGAACTAACCCTAGCATCATTCAAACCAAGAAACCAAGTAAAGGAAGAAATTGCAAAGGACATCTACGCCCACACCGTCATCGAAGTCATTAATGGAAAGCCACAAACATTCCCCCATACCTTCAGAGACTACAAAGAACATCTCAATTTCTTTTTTCCTCAAGAATAGCTTTTTAAATAGCTAAACAATTCAATTCCTTAAGCCCCCGTAGTCGAGTGGATAGGTAAAACCCATAAAAGACACAAGATTGCGGATCTTGCAGCCCGAGTTCAATTCTCGGCGGGGGCATTCGAGGGGTGGCTTGTCCATCCCTCTACATTCTTCAGTGAATCCTAAGCGACTACGCTTAGCGCGACTTCAATGCTCGCGGGGGCATTTCTCCTCCTCAAAGATTACGTAGAAATCACTTCTTCAACTTAAGTCTCAATTTCTTCGTGTGATTAAACTTATTGCTAATACAGTTAATTTCCTTAACTTCATAGTTGTCCGGATGTTTGGTATTGTATGCACCCCAACGTTTGCTTTTACCCATACTCCGTAGAAACAACCCCCTATTTAAAAACGTTTCTGAATGCTTTCCCGTTATTCCGGTACAACAACAATAAGAAATACGCCAACAACGATCCACCCATCAAATAAAACGAATCATTCGGCCAGATCCAGTTCAAACTGTACATAGTAAACGTAAAGGGATACAACAAATGCATTCCCGCCTCAAAGTGCCGCATCGTAACATCAAACACGAAGTGAGTAACCGCGCCTAAACCCAACCACAACACCACCTTCTTCTGAGAATACCTAAACAACGGAGCAATCAAAAGAATAACCAAAAACACCATCATGGGTGTATGTAACAAGGAAAACGTCAGATATTCTGATATTCCAAGATAAAAGAAAATCAGATGCAATTTAGAAAGGAAATCAGGCAACAACGCACCCAATACCACTAAACTCTTCTTCTCAATCCTAAATAATTCAGCAAAGAACAAAGCAATAACCACATGCGTCAACCAATCAGGCATTTCTAAAACCCCTCTTAGTTAATATCCACTCTCTGAAGAACAAATAAAGAAAATAAACAAATGCAACAAGCGACAACCCGTACAACACATAATTATAGTCATAGTTATGATAATCAATCAACACCATACGCCCATCTAAGCGATAGTCAAGAAAAATAACGGTCTCCCCTAGAGTACTTGCAACTACACCCGAACCCTCAATCCGAATCACCTTATCGCCATCATTAAAATCAAACGTCTCTGGCTGAACTACAACAATCTTTCCAAA
This sequence comes from uncultured Methanosarcinales archaeon, assembly GCA_964492935.1. Lineage (GTDB taxonomy): Archaea > Nanobdellota > Nanobdellia > Woesearchaeales > JACPBV01 > JAQBWB01. Next base: position 6,246 of record CAZBLF010000037.1, on the reverse strand, counting down.
TCGCTGTCCCGTGTGATTACCATACGTTAGCGGATCCTCAATAAAGCGATCAATATGAAAGCGTTCTCGATCTTGATTCCAGACATTTTGGTGAGCAAACAGAAGTACAAACAAAATCAATACCAAACAATATCTCACTTTAGCATACTGCATCCTAATCAACTCTTCTTCTGCTTACCATACAATTTCTCAATCTCAGCAAGCGTAGTAATATCTGAAGCACTTCTTTCCATACTACGTAACCGTTTAACACGAGGAAACCGCAAAGCATACCCTGAACTGTACGTAGGACTCTTCTGAATTTCCTCATACGCAATCTCAACGACAATCTTCGGCTTCACCACAACACTCTTCCCAGATTCCGAAACAATCAACGGCTTTAATTCAGAAGTCATCTCACCAAACGACAATCCCTCTTCGGGCTTCTCCTTGACCCCAGTACCCACTTTACCAATCTCAACAAATTCACCAGAATCTGAACAAGCCAACGTAAAGCTACTCAACCATTTCGAACGTTTACCCTCACCCCATTCAGCGCCAACAATAACCAAATCAAGAGCATCCTGTTCATCCTTCAACTTACACATATGCCCGACCCGAGCGCCAGGCTTGTACGGAGCATCCAGTTTCTTAAACATCGCTCCCTCATTACCCTCGCTCAAACTCTTCTTGTAAAATCGCCAAATCTCAGTTTTCGAAGACGAAACAATGCTCGGCACCACCACCATCTTCCGCTTCTCACTCTTAACTATTGACTCCAATCGTTCCCGCCGTTCAGAATACGGATGGGATAATAACGTCTCACCATCGTGATACAACAAATCAAACACATTCACTTCAACAGGATAATCAGTAGCCATCTTCTCAATATCATATTTCCGTCTGATCCTTTGCCCAATACTCTGAAACGGCAGATATTTGCCACTCGCAACATCAAAACCAACAGCCTCAGCATCAAGAATCACTTGTTGAGCAGTAACATGCTTCTGCACCAACTTCACCACATCCGGAAACGCAGGTGTTACCTCATCCAAACGCCGCGTAAAGAGTTTAACCGAGTCACCATCCTTGTGAATTTGCATCCGAAATCCATCTAACTTACATTCAACCGCAACCGGCTTCCCACATCGCTCAAATCCTTCCTCTACGTCAGCTACCTTCAACGCCAACATGCATTTTAACGGCTTGAATAACGTAACACCTAGCTTTTCCAATCCAGTCATCCCATTTTTCTTAGCCTCACTTGCCACAACTCCAAAATCATTCGTCAGATCGTAGGCACGCTGCACCGCATCCACCCTTTTTACATATTCCTCACGATCTTCCATAACAATGTCATTCTTCTCAGCATCATACGACAAATTCAACTCCTTGCCAAAGTACGCCCACGCAATTGCATCACGTAAACTTCCCTCTCCGACACCAACACGTAAATCTTCCAACACCGTACGAATAATGTACCTGGCCTCAAGCGCAGTAGCCGAAGTCAATAACTCCGCAACCATCTGCACCTTTCTCCCAACCGTGCCTGCTCCCTCCATCGAAGCCAACTTCTGTAAATTCGAAAACACTTTCTCCACAGATAAAGAACTACTAAACAACGTAGCCTGCTTCTTCTTGCCGATCAACTGCTCCGCAGCCAAACCTAAATCTCCGGTCTTCTTCCACGTGTTCTCAATAGTAGATGCAGTTACACCAGTAGCCGTATGTAATGCCTTCAACACTAAACGACTAGCAATACCTACCTTTCGATCATCCCAGCTCGCAAAGACCTTGCCCTGCAGCAACAACACCACCCGGGAAACATCCGATACAGGCACCTCCCTAAGAAAATCAGCCAACACTCGAGTCTTCGCCAGCCGCTTGGGGGTACTCTCTAGCTCCGCATAAACCGAAACAAGTTGAGCATACTCCATCAATCAAGTTATTCCCTGATACTATAAAAAGGTTTATAAGTCACCAATCCCAAAGCAGCACTATGGATACCCTAGATGCAATCCACCAGCGCCGATCCATAAGAAAATTCAAAGATAAAGATACTGCCTGGAGCGACATCATCCCTATCATAGAAGCCGGACAGTATGCTCCCTCTGCAGGAAATCTCCAAAACTGGAAGTTCATCGTCATCAGAGATCAAAAAACAAGACATAAGATCGCAGACGCCTGTCACGATCAAGACTGGCTCAAAGATGCACCCACCCACATCGCCATAGTAGCAGAACCCTACAAGGCACATGAATTCTACGGTGAGCGCGGAGAAACACATTACACTACACAATCCTGTGCAGCCGTAGCTCAAAACATGCTGCTAGCAGCTCAAAATGCTGGTTTAGGCTCATGTTGGGTCGGAGCCTTTGAAGAAGATAAAATCAAAGACATTCTTGGATTCCCAGAAAAAGTAGTCTGCCATGCAATAATAGCAGTTGGACAACCAGCCGAATCACCCGCTACCCCATCAAGAAAAGCAATGCATCTCAACGTCTTCGTAGACTCCTGGGGAAATAAAGGCTACGGCGACTACCCCAAAGGCTTCAAAAGCACCGCCTGGAAAGAAGCAGCCTCCCAATTACAAACCCACATCAATTCTGCAGCCAAGAGAATCAAGAAACCAAAAAAGTAACTGTTTTTAAAGAACCGCCCACAAAGAAGAGAAATGTGCGGCATTATAGGCTCAGCTGAAATAAAATCAGAACTGATAGCGAAAGCACTCAAAAAAATACAGTATCGCGGAAAGGACCACTCGGCAATAATATCACAAAAAAAAGTAACGTTCGGCCACTGCCTGCATGCAGTTGTAGGAATCATCCCCCAACCACTAAAAGACAAAGGAATCTTCACCAGCAACTGTGAAATCTACAACTGGAAGAACTTAGCAATTAAACACAACATCAAAGCAAAAAACGATGCAGACCTCATCTTCCAGCTTCTAGAACGCGATACGCCGATAAAAACCATCACCAACGAGCTAGATGGAGTATTTGCCTTCGCCTACAGCAACAAACAAACCATCACCCTAGCACGAGATCTCTTTGGTGTAAAGCCGCTCTGGTACACAGAAAAACCCTTCGCCTTCGCCTCAGAACGTAAAGCATTGGAATCATTAGAGCTAGAAAACATAAAAGAGCTCAATCCAAGAACAATCATCGAATACAACACAAAAACAAAAAGAATCAAAGAAATCAAGAGAAATTTCCTAAAAATAACGCCAGAATCCAAGCAAACGAAGAAACAGATCATTGAAAACACCAAAACCCTGCTAGAAGAAGCAGTAAACAAAAGAATTCCCAACAAAAAGCTAGGACTCTTATTCTCAGGAGGTCTTGACTCATCATTACTAGCATTGTTACTAAAAAAAGCAAAGAAACAATTCACCTGCTACGTTGCAGCCTATGACGATCCCGCAATTCAAACTCCAGAAGATCTAATAGAAGCAAAAGCAGCCGCGAAAAAGCTCAACCTCAAGCTAAAAGTCATCAAAGTAAAGCAAGAAGACATCGAACAACATCTCAAAACCATCATCCCGCTAATAGAGGATTCAAATGTAGTAAAATCTGCAGTAGCTCTAACCTTCCACAAAGCAATCGAACAGGCAAAGAAAGACGGATGCAAAGTAATCATGTCAGGATTAGGCGCAGAAGAACTGTTTGCTGGCTATCAAAGACACAAGAACGCATTAAACATCAATAAAGAGTGCCTTTCCGGATTATTAAACATCTACGAGCGAGATCTCTATCGTGATGACGTCATGTCCATGTACCATTCCGTTGAGCTAAGATTACCGTTCCTAGACAAAGCGTTAGCAAATTACGCATTAAAGATACCACAAAAATACAAAATACAAAAAGAACGAGAAAAAGCGATACTTAGAGATGTTGCACTCAACCTAAAACTGCCAAAATCAATTGCAGAACGACCAAAAAAGGCAGCACAATACGGTTCCAGATTTCAAAAAGCACTCCAAAAACTAGCAAAACGAAATAACCAAAAGATCTCAGAGTACCTAAACACCTTTCTTCCCAACAAGAATCCAAAACTAGCAGCACTCTTGAGCACAGGAAAAGACAGTATCTTCGCTTTATACACCATGAAACAACAAAATTACCCGATAAAGTGCCTCATCACCATCAATTCAGAAAACAAAGATTCCTACATGTTCCATACTCCCACCATCGAATTAGCAAAACTACAAGCAAAAGCGATGAATCTGCCCTTAATTGAAGTAAAAACGAAAGGAAATAAAGAGGAGGAACTTAAAGACCTCAAGAAAGCAATCAAACAAGCTGTAAAACAACACCAGATCGAAGGAGTAGTATCTGGAGCGCTCTATTCCACATACCAAAGAGATCGCATTCAAAAAATAACAGAATCTCTACAATTGAAGAACTTCAATCCGTTATGGCACATCAATCAAGAAGAATATCTTAAAGACTTGATAAAAGCAAACTTCAATATCATAATAACACAAATTGCAGCAGATGGTTTAGACAAATCCTGGTTGGGAAAAACACTAAATCAAGGCACCATAAACAATTTAAAAAAATTGCACAAAATCAACAAAATTCATCTCACGGGAGAAGGCGGAGAATTCGAAACGCTCGTTTTAGACTGTCCACTTTTCACCAAAAAAATCAAGATACGGGCAAAAAAGCAAATGGAAACACAACATGTTGGGAATTTGACCGTCAATAAAGCGAGTTTAGAATCTAAATAACACTATATTCACTACTACAGAGTTCTGAGAAATGTTTATATACTACTTCCCACCAGTTTTAATTATAAAAATTAGTAAGAAAAAGTTTTTTGGCGAAAACTTCAATTAATCAAACCGTTTTGCTTTTTGGCGAAAGCATTTATCATCTTTGTTTGTGTGTGTTAATACTTGTTACAGTCCATCGTTGGCGCAATAAACTGAGTTCTAAAAGCATTAGTGAGGGAACTGAAATATAAAGACATCGGTACTCCGAAGTATATATTCCAGTATATAATGCATATTAAAAGCCACAAAAAAAGGACACAGGGGGATGTGAAATGGATATATTAGTAAACAATGCCTTGCAAAAGGCGGAAGAACAACAAGCACAAGTAGGAGGTGAAGTTGGACAAGCCAACATTAAAGTAATCGGCGCTGGCGGTGCAGGATGTAATATGGTCGGATGGCTGTATGACAAAGGAATCAAGGGTGCAGAAATCATAGCAACGAATTCTGACAAACAGCACCTGGACATGACGAACTCTGATAGAAAGATTCTATTAGGCAGAACAATAACACGTGGCCTCGGCTGTGGTGGGTTTCCTGAAAAGGGAGCAGAATCTGCACAAGAATCGCTTCAAGAGATAAAGGAAGTTCTCAAAGGTTCAGACATGGTATTTGTCTGTGCAGGAATGGGAGGCGGAACCGGAACCGGATCAGCACCTATTGTAGCACAAGTAGCAAAAGATCTCGGATCTATTGTTATTGGAACCGTAACCATGCCGTTCAAGATTGAACGGGCACGTGTAGATAAAGCTGAATTTGGCCTACAACAACTACGCCAAGTTGCAGACACCGTTATCGTAATTGATAACAACAGACTGGTTGCAATTGCAGGTAATCTACCTATTCAGCAAGCATTTGCTGTAGCAAACGAGCTAGTCTCAACGATGATCAAAGGAATCGTAGAAACCATTGCACTGCCTTCGCTAGTGAACCTTGACTATGCAGACGTCAAGACCATCATGACGAATGGCGGAGTAGCCGCAATCGGTGTAGGTTCCTCAGATACCAACAACAAAGTGGAAGAAGCAGTGCGAGGAGCACTCAGCAACCCACTTCTGGACATCTCCTACAAAGGAGCAACCGGAGCGTTGTTGCACATATCAGGTGGCCCCGATCTGACCTTAGATGAGATCAGTAAAATCGGCGACCTGGTGACCGAATCCCTAGACCCTGACGCAAACGTCATCTGGGGAGCGAGGATTGATGAAGAGCTAAAAGGCAAAGTAACCGTAATGACTATCATTACCGGTGTAAAAAGCCCCTGGATCTTAGGAAAGATGGACTATTCACAACCAAGTCCACAAGCCCAACAGATCTCGGAAGAGCTCGGCATTGAACTGGTTTAAGCTCACCTCCTTAAGTCTGTGGTGATAAGTTCTAATGCCTTCATTAGAAACCACCCCCAATTGTTTTTGTATGAAGGCATTTTTTTTCTTTTTTTGAACTACCACTAGGCTAAAGCCATAGTGGAATCGTCAAAGTAATCACTT
>CAZBLF010000036.1:1321-9902 GCA_964492935.1 uncultured Methanosarcinales archaeon | reverse complement strand
GCCATAGAAATAGCTGGCCTTAGTGAAGATTTTTTCTCGGATGGAGATGCAGAAAACATAGAGGAGATTCCTAAGAATGATAGAGAGGATCCAGCTAACTATCAGACACGAGTTTATCTACTCGATATTAGAGGGAAGAAATACGTCCTAAAGCAAATAGTTGGACCTCATCTCAAAAACACATTAAGAAGCATAGACGAGAAGCGCTCAGGCCTAGAAGAAATAGGATATCCTCAAGTCCATTCGATTAACCATGAACATCAGTTCTATCTGATGGAGTATCTTCCAGGAAAATCAGTCTACGATTCGGTACTCGGAAAAGCGTTTGGAACAGCTACGGATGAAAGCCAGAATGCCGCTGCAAAAGGATTACTCGAAGTAGCTACAAAAGTGCATGGGATGAACTGGCTACTAAATGATCTCAACTGGCACAACTTCGTCTTTGTAGGAGACGACGCAAGGCCCATTGATCCAGATCGAGTTTCTACCGTGGATGAGGAAGCTGAGTATATTGCTAACCTCGGCGAAGAGGATGCAATTTTTTCAACGCCCCAATATTTATCACTTTCTCAATGTCATAAGAAACCACCTACGCCGAATGACGAAATGCAGGGAATAGCACAAATGATCGATTTTCTGTACAATGGAAACTCTCTTATCTATCAGTATTTGGAGAGGCGTGAAATAGAGTACGCTCGAAACTGGCATGCCTCCATGCTCATAGGAAATTTTTATCCAGACGAAAGAAGTGCGTTATTACCAAAAGCACTTAAAGAACCTATAGAACAAATACTCAAAGGAGGAGATTTGAACATCCGAGCACGAGATCTGCTCGAGGTAATCCAATAAAATGTTAATAGACATCCACTGCCATCTCGACGTAGAACACTTCGAAAAAGACCTCCCTGAAGTAATCAAGAATGCAGAAGAGAAAGAACTCAAAGTAATTCTAACAAACGGAACGAATTCAGATTCCAATAAAGCAACCCTCAAACTAGCAAAGAAATACGATATCGTCAAAGCAGCCCTAGGAATCTATCCCGAGCACGCCCACGAGTTAGATATTGAAAAAGAAATAGAATTCATCAAGAAACACAAAGAGCACATAGTAGCAATCGGCGAAGTCGGCCTAGATGGAATCGATAAAACGAATTTCGAAGAACAGAAAAAGTGCTTCCAACAGATGATAGATCTAGCAAAAGAACTCAATCTACCCATAATAATCCACTCACGAAAAGCAGAATCCGTCTGCATAGAAATGCTCCAAGCCTCTAAAATAAAAAAAGTACTCTTACATTGCTTTTGCGGAAAGAAAAACCTCATCGAGCGAGCAAGAAAGCTAGGATATTATTTCTCAGTTCCAACCAATGTAGTGCGTGCAGAGAATTTCCAATCCCTAGTAAGAAATGTGCCTATTACCCAACTATTTGCAGAAACCGACGCTCCCTGGCTATCCCCATTCAAAGACAAAAGAAACGAACCAGCCTTTGTTGTAGAATCCTATAAAGAAATCGCCAAACAAAAGAAGATGACGTTAGAAGAAGTAAAAAAGAACATCTTCATGAATTGGCAGAAAGTGTTCTAACCGTTCCTAAGAAAACGAACGCTTATAATAAAAGAATAACTCCTCAGGCCCATGGATACTAAAGCAACGCCAGAGGATATCACTCCCACAAGAGTAGTGTTAAGATATTTCTATCCTGATGAAGATCAACCAGAAACCACCACTCGGCAAGCACACGATGCTATCTGTTCTCTTGTGGGAGATAATCTGGAGGCGATGCTAACCTCTACTATAGAACAGACACGGGAAAAGCAAAACTGGAGAATACTCTCGCTCACGGCACTGTATGACTCAGAAAAAGACGACCCTAGAGTACTAGCACTCTACGAAGGAACCTAGATCCTAACATCAGCTTCGAAATCTATTTCCGATTTAGAATCTAATTGCTCGTACACAACCTCTTCAGCCTTCGTCGCAGCAACAATATCATCCCTAATCGTCTCAAAGTCTTTCTTAGAAACCGTACCCTTCAACGCCAAAGAAACAATAGGTTCTTTCAACGACAAGTTCTTCTCCGTCTTAGCTTTACGAGCCTGCGTAACTGCAAACACTGCCAACGCTCCCAATGCATCTGATTTAGCATCAACCATATCTAAGGTAGGCCAACTCGAAATATGAATACTCTTACACTTTTCTCGAGAAGCAAAAAATAAGTGATAAATTTCCTCAGTAATGTGCGGCATAATCGGCGCCATCACTTTTAACACCGCAAGTAAGGTCTCATACAACGCATATTGAGCACTTTCTCGCTCCGCCTTACCCCGAACATCAGGATTATACAATCGATCCTTAACCATCTCTAAATACTGATCACAAAAGTCATGCCAAAAGAACACATCCAATTCTGCACGCGCCTTACTATACTCATACTTTTCAAAAGACGCAGTTGCACTCTTAATGATCGAACTCATCTTAGACAAAATCCAAGCATCCACCGATTCAAGATTCTTAGGCTTCTTTCCTTTGTAATCCTCAAGATGCATAAGAGCAAATTTCGAAGCATTCCATAATTTAGTAATAAATTTCTCGCCCGTAACCAAATCCTTTTCCTGATACGCTAAATCGTCACCTAATTTAGATGCAGCACTCCAAAATCGCAAACTGTCAGCAGAGTACTGTTCAATAACCTTCTGCGGCTCCACCACATTACCCTTAGACTTCGACATTTTTTTACCACGTGGATCCAAAGCCCAACCCGAAATCATAACATCCTTCCACGGCAGTCTATCATCATGCAAATGACTTCGAACAACCGTATTAAATAACCAAAACGTAATGATATCATGCGCCTGCGGCCGCAAGTCCATGGGCAGCAATTTCTTATAAACAGGTTTATCCTTAAACAACTCGGCAGCCAGCTGCGGCGTTAAAGACGAAGTCGCCCACGTATCCATAACATCCTTTTCTGGTGTTACCTCACCTTTCTTATATCCTTTAGGCAGGTCCTTCAACGGATCAACCGGCAAATCCTTTTCATCAGCATACACCGGATTCCCTTCCTTATCATACCACACCGGGAACGGAACACCTGAGAAACGTTGACGCGAAATGCACCAATCCCATTGCAATCCTTTAACCCAGTTATCAAAACGATTCTTCATATGCGCAGGATACCACTTCAATTCATTTCCACGCTTCAAAAAGTCCTTTTTCAAATCTAGATAGCGAATAAACCATTGCTCCGTTGCAACGTATTCAATCGGCGTCCCACACCGTTCGTGTACATTAGCAGTATGCCCCATCGATTCCTTTTTGATCAACAAATTCTGCTGCTCTAAATCAATAATAACTTCCTTGCGAGCCTCTTCAGACTTCATACCCTTATACGGACCAAGGGAATAGGTTCCTGTAAAGTCCATGATATTAATAGCCTCAACATCCGTATGGCGAGCCATCCATTCTACACAATCCAATCCACCATACGTACAGTAATACACAACACCCGTACCATATTCCGTTTTCGCAGACTCATCATGTGAAATAGCAACAGGCTTCTCCGCAAAAGCGATATCAACCTTCTTCCCAACGATTTTTTTACCCTTGTACGTCTCCAATACCTTGAAACCAAACTCCTCTTTCATCGTTTCAACCGCATCCTCACTAATAATCCATCTTTCCTTATCCTTCAATTCAACTGTAACGTAATCACCTTCAGCATCAATCGAAACTCCTACACACGAAGGATGCAGTTCCGGTCTAGTCGTCGCATAAATAATAAATTCGCCTGATTCTACTTTACCTTTAACATACACCAATTCCGTCTTCTTCTCAACGTCCTCCATCTCCACCTGCGCAATCGCAGTCTGACATTGAGGACAGAAAGTAATCGGAGAAAATTTCCGCTCAACGCGTTTTTTCTTAACCAAATCCAAAAACATTCTTTGAGATATTTTCTGAGAGTGCTCATCAATCGTGGTGTAAAAAATGTTCCAATCACAACTTATTCCTATTCTTTTCCAATCCGCAAGATATTCGGGTCGTAATTCCTTATCGAGTGTATCAATACAAAGCTTAGCAAATTCACTTCTATCCATCCTACTCCCCTTAACACCCTTCATTTTCTCAATCAAGCGCTCAGTAGCAAGGCCATTATCATCGGTACCAAAAGGATAGAACAAATTAAATCCCTGCATCCGCTTAAAGCGGGCAATGAAATCCATTTGAGAATACATAAACGCATGCCCAATGTGCATCTTTCCCGAAACAGTGGGCGGAGGCGTGTCAATAGAGAAAATCTTCTTACTGCTATCAGGATCAAATGCAAAAATCTTCTCCTTAATCCAGTACTGCTGCCACTTAGGTTCAGATTCCTTGCTATCATAGTGCTTAGGCAATTTCATACCTCTAAGAACAGGCAAACGCTATTTAAAACTTGCTCTATTTGAGAATCTTGGAAGTGTTAACATTCAAGTGTCCAGTCTGTGAGGGCCAAATTTATACTTCTTAGCCGTTCTATAGGAAAAAAGGTTCCACTTGCCACTTGCCAGGTGCGGCCACAGCCTATTTAAATGGCATAGTCCACCATAATCCAACACTCCTTGGTGATTATGATGGACTACAACAAAATAGGTGTTTGGAATCTCGGTGAACGGACAAATGTGAGGCTAGCTCCAAGGTTCCTTGAGTATCTAAACCAGAAGATAAAATCAACGTGTGGATCCAAACGAAGATTTCACAAGAAGCTAAGTTACACGATGCCTTTCCCAACTTTCAAGGATAAGATGAAGAAAGGATATAGGTACACTATTAATTTGGAGCTGTTGCTTGAAATCTGCAGCAGACTTAAAATCCCCAGAACTCACTTACAAGATAACATTATGGGCTACAAAACGAGAGGAGGCCAGAATGAAATCACTTCCCCGATTTTACCCATTAAGATAACACCTATATTTGACATGCTCCTAGCCCACCACATAGGCGATGGTACAGTTATTAATCCAGAGAAAGGAAGAAGACCTTATTTTGGATATCGGCAGTTTGACAAAACATACCAGCAACTCTACATCAGAAAGATAGAGTCCGTATTTGGGAAAATTAATTACAATAATAATTACACTGAGAATGAATCAACGACTAGAATTTATTCTCCAGTAGCTTGCTCAGAGCTAATGTTTAAAGCATACGGTCTCAACATTCGGAGCTTTCTATCGAAAACCGCAAGAATTCCCGAGCAAGTATTCAACAATTCAAATGAACATGGTCTTGCTTTTCTAATCGGAATGATAATCGATGACGGACACGTAGATTCAACAAACATAGTTATTAGATTAAAGAACAGGTTGCTGATTGAAGATTTGGGCAGATTATGTGATAAATTAGGATTTAAGAATACAGTATCACTGAATGGAGAGTATGGATATGTTTACATCAATAAGGATGGATTGGCTAAGTTCTGGAATGATTACAAAAAGCTCAAGAGAAAATTTCCAGTTGTTTTCCTAGGATACAAGGAGAAACTGCTAGAGAACTACTTCAAAATCAAGAGTAGGAAGATTCAGAGAGTACCCGGAAACCGAATAATCATCTTAAAATTACTATCGGAGGAATATCTTACAATCAACGAGATTGCAGAGAAAATACTGATGACCAGGCAAGGAGTGAGATATCATATCCGAAAGTTAGAAAAAGAGGAAAACATTCGCAAGGTAGGAGTAAAAGGCGAAGGGAACATAATTTACGGATTAAAATGATTGTAGGAATAGTGGGTAAGCCCTCTTGCGGAAAAAGCACCTTCTTCAAAGCAGCTACGCTAGCAGAAGCAGAAATCGCAAACTACCCATTTACAACAATAAAACCAAACCACGCAATAGGATATGTACGAGTAGAAGACCCCGCAAAACAATTTGGAAAAACAAGCAATCCTCGCGAGGGATATATACATGGCGATACAAGATTTGTTCCCGTAGAATTATTGGATGTAGCAGGTCTAGTACCCGGCGCCCACAAAGGCCTAGGCCGAGGAAATCAATTTCTAGACGATTTAAACCAAGCAGACGCATTAATCCACGTCATCGATGTATCAGGTTCAGTAAATGAAAAAGGAGAACAATGCGAACCAGGAAGTTACGATCCCGCAAATGACATCATATTCCTAGAAGAAGAATTAGACCATTGGTTCTTAAGACTCTTGAATAAAGGATGGGATACCCTAGCAAGACAATCTCAACAAACAAAAAAGGAAACCCATAAAGCAATCGCAGAGCACATGACGGGACTGAGAGTAAATGAAGACCTAGCCCTAAAAGTAATTGAAGATCTACAATTAATAAAAAAGAACATCACCGAATGGACAGAAGAAGATCTCATGAAAGTTGCATCAACCCTAAGACGCATCACCAAGCCCATGATTATCGCATGTAATAAAGTAGATGTTCCTGGAGCAAAAGAAAAATTCGAAGCACTCAAAGAGCAATTTCCCGATTACACCTTAATCGCAACCTCCGCAGAGTCCGAATTAGCGTTAAAAGAAGCCACCAAGCACGAATTAATTGATTATCTACCTGGCTCAGATACGTTCGAACTAAAACAAGAAGACAAGCTCAGCGACACCCAAAAAACAGCACTCCAGTTCATTAAAGACAATATTCTCAAAGAGTTCAAATCAACAGGAGTACAAGACGTCCTAGATTCCGCAGTTTTCAACCTCCTAGACCAAATCGCATTGTATCCAGGCGGAGCAAGCAAGCTAGAAGATCAAAACGGCAACGTCATCCCAGACTGTTTTTTGATGTCGAAAGACACAACAGCATTACAATTCGCCTACCGATTACACACCGATTTCGGAGACAAGTTCATCCGAGCAATCGACGTCAAAACCAAAATGACCGTAGGAAAAGACCATAAATTAAAACATGGTGATATTCTAGAAATTGTTGCGGATAAGTAATTACTTCTTCAAATGTTTCTTAAAACTCTGGGCAATATCGATCATGTATTTGCCTTCCTCTAACTTAAACACCAACGGCTCGCCCTTGAACAAATGAACAACATCCAGTTCATATTTACCTGGCCCTAGAATACGAATAGCCTCTAAATCTAAAACAACAGGCTTATCTTCATCTATCTCACTTCCAACCAGATCAAAGACATCCTTCTCAATCTGTACCTTGTCTTTTGAAGAAAGATTAACAGAATTAGCAAACTTCTCAGCTTCCTCTAACTTTTCTTTCTTAACATAAAAGAATAATCTGCCACCGCAAGTACAGCCCTTTAATATTTCTGCAGCACCATCTTCAAAAAAGGTATTACATCGGACGCATTGGTGTGGCATAGGTTCACTTCTTCTTACGTTTTTTCTTAGCAGCTTTCTTGCTATCCTGCGTAAACAATTCGATCTTGTTCGGATCCTGTTTAATTTGCTTAACCACAGATGCTGGACCTACAACCGTAAATCCCTGTCTGTCGCCTAACAACGCACTAAGCATTCCGCTTTTGACTCCTGCAAAAAAGCCCTCGTTCTTGGGAGGGTTAATCACCGCAAGCTCAATTCCTTTAAACTTATCTCCAATCTCCTCCATCGTAATGGCGATGAGATCGGCTTCCTCTTCCTTCTTTAATCTGCCCTCTAATAAAACAATCTTTTCCTGTTTTACAATAGCTATGAGCTTGTTAACGCGACGAGCAGGCCCCAGATTCTCAATCTCTGAGTACGGCACGAATTGTAGTGTTAATGACATGCTCTTCACCTCTTTTTTATTTTACCAACGCAAACAGTCCTTCATAGAACTGATCGACATTGGTTCCTTTTTTCGCCGAAATCCCAATAACATCATATTGGGGAAACGCTGACTGAATCTTTTTAATACTTGCTTTCTTTAAATCAACTTTATTTCCTAAAATCAACACAGGAATGTCACGAGCCTGTAAATTTCCAACAATGGTAATATTCACCTGGCTATACGGATCCTTCGTCGAGTCAAGTACCACCACAACACAATCCATATCATCTAACCACTTGATAGAATCAATAACCCCTTTTGTAGCCTCTTTCGCCCTCGACTTCGCTTCCTTTTCCTTCATTCCAGATTTAATAAACTCTTCATAATCAATTTTAGTGGCAATACCTGGAGTATCCACCAAATTAAACGCTAATTCCTTACCTTTTGAAGAAATAACAATCTGCTCCTTAATCTGAATCTCTCGAGTCTCGTGAGCCATGTTAGAAACAGTACCCATCTCCTCTCCAAGCCAATCCTTGCAAATCCTATTAGCGAGCGTCGTCTTGCCCCCATTAGGCGGACCATACAAACCTAGCTTCAGCTGCTTCTTGCCCTTAAAGATGTTTCTAAGAACCTTGTTGATGAATTTTCTAATAATCCCCACGACCATAATTCTTCAAAGTAAAGTCAAAACCGAGGTTTATATACTTTTTGCTTTTCTAGAATACGCATTGCACTATTTAATGGATTTCGTGTTCTAGATTGTAAAAGACGAGGAATTTCAAATCGATACTCGTCTTTTAGTTTTCTAGAATACGCATTGCACTATTTAATGGATTTCGTGTTCTAGATTGTAAAA
>CAZBLF010000036.1:0-1221 GCA_964492935.1 uncultured Methanosarcinales archaeon | reverse complement strand
AGGAATTTCAAATCGATACTCGTCTTTTAGTTTTCTAGAATACGCATTGCACTATCTGGTACATATCATGTTCTAGACTGTAAAAAACATTCCTTTCAAATATCTGTCTTTTACTATTATTTTACTTTTGAGCAGTAAGCAAAAGGCTTATATAGCTTCATCACCCAAAAAACACCATGAACGAGAACGTTCGCAAAGACATTCTACACGTCCTAACCAAAGCCATCGCTATTATGCAGAAGACTAGCAATCGCGCCATGGATATGCGCAAACTCAGCAACCATATCATCCACTCCGCAACCATTTTCCAGGACAAGGACAGTACTGATACCGCAATCCTGCTCTATTCCATCTCAAAAATCATGGAACGAGCAGGAAAATCAACAAACGCCGCAATCCTCCAACGAGAACTAGGGAAGGCAAAGAAAGTCCTTGAACGCAAAGACGAGCGCCAATACCAAGGAGAACTTCAAAAGATCTTCAGAATTATCACCAAACTAGACAAAAAGCTAACCCATTACGTTGAACATCTCTTAACGCACGCCTCAGCAAAAAAGGCATGCAACCTCTGCGAACATGGAGTATCTGTGGGACGAGCAGCAGAAATCTCAGGAACCTCTAAATGGGACCTCATGTCTCAAATGGGACAGTCACATACTCCCATCGATAAAACCGCAAGAATTCGTGAAAGATTACGCGTAGCAAGGAGACTCTTCAAATGAGAGCAATCGTCTTCGATTCTGGCCCTATCATCACCCTAACCACGAATGGATTACTAGGGTTGCTTGTAGAGCTCAAATCACGCTATCA
The DNA here is from genome assembly GCA_964492935.1 of uncultured Methanosarcinales archaeon. Lineage (GTDB taxonomy): Archaea > Nanobdellota > Nanobdellia > Woesearchaeales > JACPBV01 > JAQBWB01. The sequence continues at coordinate 411 of CAZBLF010000036.1, read as the reverse complement.
AGGCACGTTCTACATCCCAGAGGGAGTAAAGAATGAACTCGTCACCCATCCTCTTCAAACAAAAAAATTCAAATTCGAAGCATTGCAAATATTACGTCTACTAGAATCAGGCCATCTCAAAATGTACGATGCACCTGGTCTGAGAAAGAAAACAATCCATCTTCTCGACATCGCAAATAGAATCCTCTTCGCACGCAACCATCCCTTACGTGTGATCCAATTCGCAGAAATGAATGCATTAGCAGCCGCAATAGAGATGAAAGCCGAAGCACTAGTTGTAGATGAACGTACCACCCGCATGCTCATAGAATCTCCAGAAGAATTAGCAAGAAGAATGCGCAAGAAACTCCACACCAAAGTCACCATCGACAAAAAAGCACTAAACGAGTTCCAAAAATTAGTAGAAGGCAT
>CAZBLF010000035.1:0-11191 GCA_964492935.1 uncultured Methanosarcinales archaeon | reverse complement strand
GCATCGTATCTACTAAAAAAATTCCCCCTTGCATCCACATTTCCATTTTTACTCAGATTAAGAGCATCATCCTTAAAACGCTCAACAAAATATTCATCAATCGGAAGCGCGCCATCCCTAGCAAAATCATGATTGCGACCTGCAGCCGCACTAGCACTCCCATCCTGTTTAGAACTTAACAAACATCCAGGAAGAGTTAACGTAACAGCACCTGCACCCATCACACCCAATAATTGCCTACGGCTCAAACCAACTGAAGAAGAAACTGAAGGGGCCGGATCAGCAGAATCACCATCCAAACCATCAATCCACTTGAGTAAATACTCCCGAGCCTGCGATGCACCCTGACCAAAACGATCTCCTGCAGCGCCCACTACTGCTGTTGTATTGTCCCGAATATGCTGCACTAGCGAACCTAGTGTAGCCATTTACCATCCCCCATGATTCATTGAGGAATCAAAACAAATATATAAAGATTATGTAGTTTAACCATTACTCAATGGTTAATAATAATAACCATTATAGCATAACAAATAAACAACAAATAGTGATTATAGAAACCTTTTTAAGAGACCTACAGTTCACGAAAACAGTACAGTTACTATGGAAGAACACGAAGACGACGAAATAAACATTGATTTTTCTAAGATAAAGAATATCTTCTCCGGTAAAAAAGAAAAACCAAAAGAAGAAAAACCAGCTGAAGAAACCAAAGAAGAAAATACTCAGCCAAAAACACCATCCGATGCACCCTCAGAAGAAAAGTCCCACCACTCACCAGAACCTCATCACGAACCTGACATCCAGAAGGAAGTAAAAGAACCTGAAAAAAAGGATGAGATAGCAGAAGAACAATCTTCAAGGGAAGAAACTGATGAAGAGGACGATGAAGAAATTAACCTAGACCTCTCAAAAATAAAGAACATCTTCAGCTCAAAGAAATCAGAAGAACCTGGAGAACACCATTCAAACAAAGAAGATGCCTCCGATGACGAAAAAGAAGACGAAGAAATCTCATTCGACTTTTCAAAAATAAAATCATCAATAAAGGGAGTCTTTTCACAAGAAAAAGACGATGAAGACGGAGTGGACACCAAAAAAATAACCGGCTTCGTAGTTGCGCATAAAACGGTACTATTAGCCTTACTACTAATCCTCATCCCAGTATTCATGAGTTCAAGTTTACGTTCAACATCAGCAGAACTGCCCATCGCAGACACCTGGGCCCGCGACTCAGTCTACAACCAAGTCCAAGATCAAATTAAATCACAAATTAATCAACAGTATCCTAATCTACCGCAGAGCAACAAGAACAATCTCATCAATACCGAATTCGAAAAATTCCAGAAGGAACAGAAAGCACAACTGGAAGCGCAAGTACAGGCAACAGCCAATCATTTCAGATCTCGATTACAGGATGAGAACGGCCAGACCTATCTCTTAGCTATTGACCCTTACTTTTGGATGCGTCATGCAAAAAACGTCATTGACAACGGACATCCAGGAGATGAACTCAGAAATAAACAAGGAAAAGAAGCTCCCTATGATACATTCATGTTCGCACCCGTAGGACGATTCGTTCCACGAGACGCATTCCATGCCTATTTCGAAGCATTTCTGTTCAAATTCATGCGCTTCTTCAATAAAGATATAGGCTTGATGACGGCCGCCTTCTACACTCCCGTCCTATTAATAGCACTCAGCATCATCCCTATTTTCTTTATAGGACGACGCATCTCCGGAAATTTCGGTGGATTCATTGCCGCGATGATTCTCGCAATTCATCCTGCATTACTAACAAGAACTGCCGGCGGATTTGCCGATACCGATGCGTACAACGTACTCATACCGTTAATCGTAACCTGGCTCTTCCTAGAAGCCTTTGAAACGAAAGAATACAAGAAAATAATCCTCTACACACTCGCAGCAGGCTTCTTCGTAGGACTCTTCAGCTTTGCGTGGGGCGGCTGGTGGTACATCATGAATTTCATCATCATTACATCAGTAGCATATATCGGCTACTACATATTACTGCACCGCGATCAACTCAAGAATATAGATTCCTTCATCAAAGATAAAGAATTTCTTGAAACTCCAATCACACTAGGACTCTTCCTCATCTTCTCAGCAATCTTCACCTCTTTTTTCACAGGATTCAGCAACTTCATGGATGGATTCCTCATCGGACCAAGAGCATTTATCACACTAAAGGAAGTCGGCATCGATAGCATCTGGCCCAATGTCTTTACCACGGTGGCCGAACAAAATACTGCCTCATTAAGCAGCGTCATCAACCAAATTGGGATGGGAAGTAAACTCCTGTTCCTCATCGCCCTGTCCGGATTAGCCTGGAGCCTCTTAAAAAAGACAAGCCACTCAAAAAGAGGGATCTACCTTGCAATCGGATCAGCCATCTGGTATGCCCTGTTATTAGCAATCATGCCACAAAAGATCATGTTCATTATCCTAACCGGTGTCCCAGTCGCATTCTGGCTCTTCGACATCATCCGAACCCGGCAGAAAGGAATCGACATCAAAGCATCACTCCTTTTAACACTCTGGTTCGCATCCACCGTGTATGCAAGCACTAAAGGAGTCAGATTTACACTCGTTGCAGTACCTGCATTCGCTCTTGCCACCGGAGTAGCAGTCAATTTCATCTACAAAAAAAGCTCAGAACTCCTGACTAAAGGATTACACCTCAATAAACATCTTGTGAATGCAGTAGTCGTTATCTTCCTATTACTAGTCCTCTTTGGACAACCCATCCAAGGGGCAAAAAGTGTTTCCCGTCAAGAAATACCCTCAATGAATGATGCATGGTACGACTCCCTAAAACAGATTGACCTTCAGGCAGATGAAAATGCAATCATTAATTCATGGTGGGACTTCGGCCATTGGTTCAAAATGATTGGAAATAGACCTGTCACCTTCGATGGAACCTCTCAAAACACTCCAAACGCACATTGGATTGGATCGGTTCTACTAACCGACGATGAAAACTATGCTCGCGGCACACTCAGAATGCTTGACTGTGGACAAAACAAGGCATTCGATACCGTTAATAAAGAAATTGAAGATATTCCAAATGCACTCAAAGTGGTAAAAGAAATTATCCTACTTACAGATAAGGCTGAAGCAGCAAAAGTCCTAGAGAATGCAGGCATCACCCAAATCGATGAAGTCTTGAAATACTCACACTGCACACCTCCAGAAAATTACTTTATCACCTCACACGATATGATCGGAAAAGGAGGCGTCTGGGCTCACTTCGGATCCTGGAATTTCGAGCGCGCTCTACGCTACAACACCCTCAAGAAAAAGGAATACAAGAATGATCCTGTAGCAAGCAGTGCATACCTGGTAGAACGATTCAACATGTCTCAAAAACAAGCAGAAGATACCTATTTCGAAATCCAGGCAATCACCGATAGCGCCGAGGCAAATAGGTGGATTGCACCCTGGCCCTCATACCAAGGAGAATCCATCTGCTCAAATCAGGGGGGAGGAGTCGTCTCATGCAGCATTCAAGAAGGAGTCGGCCTGAATATTAACCTCTCAACACTCCAAACTGCTGGCGTCAACACCCCTCAAGGCCCAAGGTTTCCAAACAGCATCAGTATCGCACGCGAAGATGGTACCATCGATACCATACAGTATGATGAAAACGAACTCGGAATCAGCCTAACACTCTACCCCACCTCTGATTCCCGCTACAGAGCAGTCATTGCACACCCAAAACTCGCAAATGCACTCTTTACGAAACTCTACTACATGAATGGTCATGGCACGAGCTACTTCGAAAAATTCTCTGATAGAACAAGTTTCACTGGCGGCAGAATCATCGTTTGGAAAGTAAACTGGGACGGAAACGCTACAAATGAAGTGCCATACTACACCTCCCAGAGAGAAGAACAACAAGTAATAAATACCCCTTCTAATGAAGTAGATACGAATACTTCACAACCCGCTACCGCATAATCATGGAATCCACCTACATCGTTATTCCGGCACAGAATGAGTCATCAACCATTAATGGAGTAGTTACCAAAGCAAAGAAATTTGGAAGCGTTATAGTGGTTGACGATGGATCCAAAGATAACACCGGCTCCGCAGCAAGCGATGCAACCGTGCTCACCCATATAACGAATTTAGGAAAAGGCGCAGCCCTCAGAACGGGATGCGATTTCGCCATAAAAAAAGGAGCAACTAAAATAGTAGTCATAGATGCCGATACCCAACACAATCCCCAAGATATTCCAAGATTTTTGCAAACGCTTAAAAACCACGATGTTGTGTTAGGGTATAGAAAGCGATCAAAATCAATGCCCAGTGTACTGAGATTTGGAAATGGAGTCATCAATACCATGACCAAAATCCTCTACGGTATCGATGTTAAAGATACGCAATGCGGCTTTCGTGCATTTACAGCAACAGCCTACAAAAAAATACGCTGGGATGCAACAAACTACAGCATGGAATCAGAAATGATAGCAAATATCGGACGACATAAACTTTCCTTTGGAGAAGTACCTATTGAAACCGTCTACGCAGACCGCTACAAAGGAACAACCATTATCGACGGCATCAAAATCGTTCTTAATCTGATGTGGTGGAGGATCAAAAGATAATGGCAGCATTACTAGGAATTCAAATACTGGGAGGCTTCTTCGGAGCATTTATGGCCTATTACACCTTCCTCCACTACAAGCGCAAAGAGATAACGCTCAAAGAATACTCTTTTTGGATTGTACTATGGTTTACCTTTCTTGCCGTCACCATCATGCCACGTCTACTCGACCCCGTGGTCAAAACCCTCAATCTGGCACGGACAATGGACTTTTTCATCATCCTTGGGTTTATGTTTCTCATCGGAACCATCTTCTATACCTATCTTTTAGTAAGAAAGAACCAGAAACGCCTTGAGAATATCGTACGCAAGGTAGCAATGGATAAACCAAACAAAAAGCAATGAGAACAGAAAGAGATTCCCTCGGAAAGAAACAACTACCCCCTAACGCAATCTATGGCATCCACACCGCCAGATCTCTAGAAAACTTTAATGGAGCACAACAGGCCCTCCCGAGAGAACTCATCTACGCAATCGTTCATCTCAAAAGAGCGTGCGCAAAAGCAAATTACAAACTCAAATCACTTGACAAAAAGAAAGCAAATGCCATCCTAGCAGCAACAAAATCTATCCTTCAAGGCAAACACAACAAAGAATTTCAGATCGACGTCTTCCAGGCAGGTTCCGGAACCTCAACCCATATGAATGTGAATGAGGTTATCGCTCATCTCGCAAAACTCCATCCCAATGACGACGTAAATCGTGGGCAATCCACAAATAACATCTTTCCTTCCGCAATAAGAATAGCAGCCTATCAAGAAACACTACATCTCACTACAGCTCTCGCCACATTACAACAGGCACTAGCACAGAAAGCAAAAAACTTCTCAAATATTCCAAAAAGCGCCCGCACCCATCTCCAGGATGCAGTTCCCATCACGCTAGGCCAAGAATTCGGTGCCTATGCAGCAGCCATAGAGAAAGCACAGCTACGTCTCCAAATAGCCTCAGAATCATTATTAGAACTAGGCGTAGGTGGCAATGCTGTCGGCACCGCAGTTAACACCAAAAAAGCCTTTAGAAAAACAATCATCCAGGAACTAAACCGTGAACTCAAGTCAAAGTTCCAACCTGCCGTAAATAACGTCGAAGCAACCCAGTTTCTAACGGATATTGCCGAAGTAAGTGCAATGACCAAACTCGCAGCTTCAGACATCCTCAAAATAACGAACGACTTACGCTTACTCTCTTCAGGACCCAACACCGGATTCGGAGAGATTAATCTGCCTGCAGTCGAACCCGGAAGCTCAATCATGCCCGGTAAGATCAATCCAAGCATCTGTGAAGCAGCAGCCATGGCCTGCATCCAAATCCAAGGCCTCGACCATGCCATAACACTTGCAAATTCCCTAAGTCAACTAGAATTAAACACACACATGCCCCTCGTAGCAAATAATATCATCCACATGCTCCAAATACTTACAAGAACAAGCAACATGCTCGCAGCAAAGTGCATTCGCGGCATCACCCCAAATAAACACACCTGCCAATCCCATCTAGAACACTCAGCAGGTCTTGCAACCATCCTCAATCCAAGATTAGGCTACGATAAGGTAGCAGAACTCGTTAAAGAGTCATTAAAAACAAAGAAAAACCTCAAACAACTAGTGCTAGAAAAAAACATCCTCACATACAAGGAATTCGACAATCTCGTGAAGACTTCTACTAAACCGAATCTATAGCTGCTAACGGCATAAAGTCAAAACTCTCTCTTTCCGTGGATCGGCTCGTCACAGGGGTTGTCCCCACGGGACGTAGAGCTATCGATTCGTAGAGAAAGAGTTTTGAAGCCGTCAGCAGTTACCATAACAGTATAGATTTATAAAAGCAGATTGAGTAATAACACCTATGGCAGTCCCCCTCATCAGAAAGCTAGACAAGTTGCTAGGAAGCACCATCTGCAACATCTTTGGAACCTTCAAGAGAAAGAAGACTACTTTCAAAACCGAAAACATTCTCATCATCCAACTCTGGGGCATCGGAGAAACCATCCTTACACTTCCCACAATCAAAGCACTCCGTCAACACTATCCCAAATCAAAAATTACCGTTCTTGCTACAAAAAGAAATAAGGAAGTATTCGAAGGACAAAATTTCATAGACAAAATAGAAATTCTCCCACTAAACATCCTAAAAATAGAGCTCTACAGCACAATGAATATCGGAACATACGATCTCGTCATCGACATGGAAGAATATCTCAATATCTCAGCCATCCTAGCGTTCAAACTAGGAAAGTATACCATAGGCTACAATCATGGGTCAAGAGCGAAATGCTACAATAAAACCATAACTTACAATGACATGCAGCACTGCTCAGAAACCTTTGCCGATCTCGTACGTGCAATCGACACCAAAGTAACCATCAAAGAACTTCTACCACTCGACGTCTCAACAACCGATAAAGAAACCGTCACCAACATCATAAAAAAGGAAAAAATAACAAATAAAGTAATTGCATTAGCACCCGGATTAGCAGAAACCTCCAAAGAGAGAATGTGGCCACCTGCAAGATACGCAAAACTAGCAGATGAATTAGCAAAGCAAGGAAACCAAATAATTTTTGTCGGTGTAGAATCCGAAAAACCACTAATAAAAAGCATCCAATCACAAATGAAAAGCAAATCAATAAACCTAGCAGGAAAAACATCGGTAAAACAGCTAGCCTATCTCTTCACGAAATGCAAAGCCATGATAGGAAACGATTCCGGACCGATGCATCTAGCAGCCTGCATGGGTACAAAAACAATAGGACTCTTCGGACCCAATCTGCCAATAAGATTCCGGCCCCTAGGAAAAGACTGCGTAGGACTCTACAAAGCTACCTGCCCCTGTTCTCCCACCATTAACGTCCACAAAGGAGAATTCAAACCCTGCAACAATAATAATAACCGATGCATGCAATCAATAAGTGTAGAAGACGTGATTAAAGTACTACATTAATTTCTCAGCAACCGCACTGCCCATATCAGAAGTACTTGCACTTCCACCCAAATCCTTCGTCTGCACTTTACCTTCCTTAATCACAGAACTAATTCCAGCAACAATAGCAGCACCAGCTTTCTTCTCACCAAGCTCATCCAACATCATAGCACCAGCCCAGATCGTAGCTAAAGGATTAGCAACATTCTTGCCTGCATACTTGGGAGCGGAACCATGAATAGGTTCAAACATCGAAACACCATCAGGATTAATATTTCCACCCGGAGCCAATCCCAAACCGCCCTGAATCATAGCTCCTAAATCAGTAATAATATCTCCAAACATGTTCGGTGTAGTCACCACCTTAAACCATTCAGGATTCTTAACAAACCACATGGTAATAGCATCAACAAACATATACTCAGGTTTAATCCCTGGAAAATCCTTTCCCACCGACTCAACCTGCTCTCTCCAAAAACCGTAAATATCAGATAACACATTCGCCTTATCCACAAAGTAAGCCGTGTCAACATTCTGACTTTTCGCTAAATCAAAACCATACCGAATTACACGATTAGCTCCCGATTTCGATATCATCCCAATCTGATACGCGATCTCGTCCGTATTCTCAATCTCCAAATCAAACTTAACCTTGTACATCTCCCGCAACACCTCAAGTGATTGCTTTGATGTTCCAGCCGAAGCACGACCACCAATACCCACATAAAAGTCCTCAGTATTCTCTCGAACAACCGTAAAGTCAATATCGCTAGGACCCTTACCCACTAAAGGACAAGCAACACCCTCAAGCAACTTGATAGGACGTAAATTAACAAATTGATCAAAATAAAAGCGAGTCTTCAATAAAATCCCCTTCTCCAAAATTCCAGGAGTAACCCGTGGATCGCCTAATGCACCGAGATAGATTGCCTTACAACTATCCTTAATCTCCTTCAGCGTATCTTCAGTTATCAATTCCTGAGTCTTAAGATATTTCTCAGCACCATTATCATAGCGCTTCCAATCAACAGAAAATCCATAGACATCTGAAGCCTTCTCAATAACCTTTAGACCCTCAGCTATAATTTCAGGACCAATACCATCTCCCGGCATCAATGCTAACGTGTATGAACTCATTATTTTGAGAAATTCAAAGCTTTATTTAAACCTTTCACTAACGCAACCGCCGATGCCTTCACAATATCCTCGGAAACTCCCTCTGCAGAGAAAACAGTTCCAGAATCATCCTCCACAAGGATCATTACATTCGCAAGAGCATTAGTTCCGCCCGTAATAGCTTTGAGATTGTATTCCTTTAACTTCAACGGATGAGTCAATGCAATAATGGCCTTGGCCAAAGCGTCAACCGGTCCAACGCCCGTCGCCTCGCCTTTACGCTCCTCGCCACTTACTTTCAAAGCCACAGAAGCCGAAGCGTCACCTGAACAACCCGTAGTAATAGTAAAATCCACAAGCTCAACAATCTTCTCATCCGAAGTTACCTGTCCAAGAACATCAGTAGCAATCGCGATAATATCTTCTCGTACAACCTCTTTTTCCTTGTCAGCAAGCTGCTTAATACGTGCCATAACCAAATCAATTTGCTCAGTATCCAGACCATACCCCCTCTCCGTTAGAGTATTCTCAACTGCAGCTCGACCAGAGTGCTTCCCAATAACAAGATGCTCACCCGTCCATCCCACATCCTCTGCATTCATAATCTCATACGTCTTTTTATCCTTCAACATCCCGTGCTGATGAATTCCAGCCTCATGAGCGAACGCATTTCGTCCTACAATAGCCTTATTCCGCTGCACCGATAGTCCCGTCAAATTAGAAACCATCTGCGAAGTAGCAAAAATCTCTTTGGTATTGATACTAGTACTAAACTCAGAAAAATAATCAGAGCGCGTCTTCAAATTCATAACGAATTCTTCAAGGGAAGCATTCCCAGCACGCTCTCCAATACCATTAATCGTACATTCGACCTGCAGAGCCCCATTCATAACTCCAGCCAAAGAATTTGCAACCGATAATCCTAGATCATCGTGACAATGTACAGAAATAACTACATTTTTCTCCATTATCAAATCACCAAGCCGCTCAAAAACCATCTTAATACGATTACCAAATTCAGAAGGCTCAGCATATCCTACCGTATCAGGAATATTAATCGTAGTAGCACCTGCCTTAATCGCTGCCTCCACCACACTACACATATAATCAATATCTGTCCGAGCAGCATCCTCTGGACTAAATTCAACATCAGAACAAAGAGATTTCGCATGCTTAACTGCAGAAGAAGCCATCTCAATAACCTCATCCTGGCTTTTTCGTAATTTTTTGTCAATATGAATTTGTGAAGTCGCAACAAACGTATGAATCCTAGGCCGTTCAGCGTGTTGAACTGCCTCCCACGCCCGATCAATATCCTCCTTCATTGCTCGAGCCAAACCACAAATAACCGGACCCCTAACCTCTTGAGCAATTTGCTTGACCGATTCAAAATCACCATCAGAAGTAATAGGAAAACCTGCCTCAATAATATCGACACCTAATTTGGCAAGCTGCTTAGCAATAAGCAACTTCTCGGAACTTGTTAAACTAGCTCCCGGCGACTGTTCACCATCTCTCAACGTAGTATCAAAAATTAAAATCCTCTTGGCCATACTAAAAGAATCCTAAGACGCTATAAAAAGATAACGCTCAGCAACACGCCACAAAAACATTTATATAAGGCAAATACCAACTCAAAAGAGATGAAACGTGGGTTCATTCTAGTACTAGTAACACTCCTCCTAGTTTCTACAACACAAGCAATCAGCATTTTCACCTCCGACACCTTAGAGGAAGGTGAAGGAAGAATTTACCAAACCAATCTAGGAAGTTACATCGTAAAATTAGTTACCGTATCCGATGCAACAGGAAAAGTACTCTTTGAAGTCAATAACGAGAAATCGCGAGCCTTCGGTATAAAAGACAGCTTCAAATTCAAAGATGGATCAGAGATTGTACTCATGGACGTCTTCATTACCGATGCCGACACCGGCAATGACCAGGCTACATTTTACTTTTACGGATCCGGTATATCGCCAGTCATGGCAAAAAATCTATCCTATGGTGTCATCGAAGACCGAAAATGTAATTTTGATGGTGTCTGCTCTGGAGAAACACAAGCCTGGTGCTGCTACGATTGTGGATGCGACTCCGGAAGATGTAGAGACAATAAATGTGCCGTAGACGAATCAACCACTGCTCCGGTGAAAGAAGAAAAGAAGGAAGAACCCAAAATTGAACCACCGAGAGTTGAAAAAACAGCAGAACCTGCGATCACCGTAACACCCAAAAGAAAAGCTCGTGCAATCTCCGTAATCATGATTCTAATCGCAATTGGAATTATAGTGCCTGCAGCATATCTAATATCAAAAAAGAAAAAGAGATTCTAACGTAAAATATCTTCAAACTTAATGAGTTGTGTTCTTTTACATTCCGGTTTCGGTTCTGAAGAAAAAGAAGCAAATAATTCTCCCTTATACTTACACGCAAGCGCATTTTGACAAAGGTCCACTACTCCAGCAACCTCCTTCGTAAAACGACAGGGCATATCTACATCTAACTTTCCTAAATAAGCATCAAAAT
>CAZBLF010000034.1:0-11527 GCA_964492935.1 uncultured Methanosarcinales archaeon | reverse complement strand
TATGCCGTTCGTGGTTTTGAATTTTACTTGGGCGTTGGTTGGTTTGTATGGATTAGTGCATCATCGGAAGCAATAGTTAGTTTTTTAAGTTTGGATGAGTTCTTGAGTGGTGGTGACTACATGAGTGAAGACTTCGAGGATCTTAATGACCGAGTAGAGCCCTCTGGGAATTTGGATGGAGGGGGACTGGAGAATGTTGAAGCACTTCGATCATTCCATACTGCCCTTTTTAACTCATCAGATCCGAAGCGAATTCATGATCCTCATCTTCTGGAACGATACTTGATTGACCTTTCCTGTTCACGCGTTTCACACCCAGAGTATCTTGACTCTGAGATTCACCGGCTTATTGAGGATGTTACTGAGGGAAACCTTTCCAGTAAAGGGCCTTTGGAGGTTGCTCTTTTGGTGAGATATGGGCCCCGACGCTCTTTTGTTGAAGCTGCTATCGCTAAGTCTGTTGCGGTCGGAGAGGCTCCCTTCCTGGACAGAATTAAACGAGACCTTCTTTTTGAACTTGGTCAGGTGGAATCGGCTCTCGAAAAGCTGTACCTCACTCTGGGTGAGCGCATTATAGTTGCTCCTCCGTTGGAGGTTACATCTGAAAATGCTGCTGGCGACCTCTGTCAGAGTTCTCTTGTTCAGGCGTATCTTTCCTTTCAAGCTGAGGTAGATCAGAGTAGAGAGGGGATGCAAGCAAAGATTGAGTCGTTGAGGAAGGGAGAGCGTGAGGGATTTGTTCGGGATTTGGTTTAGTGGGGGATTTCTTATTACTTCTTACAGAAAAGAGCTGCTCCTCTCGATGAGGGGAGTTTGGTCTATCCCTTTGCGCATGTCTCACGTCTGCTGAAACCTGTTTTTGCATCGCTCAGAAACACTAACTTTTGCCGGCATTTTAATGGTTACTAGTTCTTTGGTTTTTCTCAAGTTAGCTGCTCAAAATCTATGGATGCTCTGGTGAGGGATTCTGGTTTCGGTATCTATAAATAGATGCTTCTGTTCTCTTTTTGAAGGCGTTTACCATCGTAATTACTGGCAGAGTACTTCTTGTATCGAATCGACTTCCTGTTACGGTAGTTGAAAAACCTTCACTTTCTGTTACGCCTTCGATTGGAGGTCTTGTTTCTGGGCTTCGTTCCTTGTATAGTGATGCTTCACCTCTTTGGATTGGATGGAATGGTGTTGCACGAGAACACCTTGAGGGAAAAGAGAACGACGTTGAGGAGCTGCTGGTGCAACACCAATGTAGGGGGGTTGCTCTTTCATCGAAAGATATCGACGAGTACTATCATGGATTTTCCAATAACACCCTTTGGCCGTTGTTTCATTACTTTCCCCAATATGTTCAGTATAAGCAGTCTTGGTGGAAAGCTGCGAAGCGAGTTACCGAGCAGTTTAGGGATGTGGTGTTGGAGCACTATCAGGAGGGCGATATTATCTGGATTCATGATTACCATTTGATGCTCTTGCCCGGACTTCTTCGGGAGCGGCTTCCAAAAGCAACGATTGGCTTTTTTCTGCATATTCCCTTTCCCTCCTTCGAATTGTTTCGGAGACTTCCCTATCGTAAGGAGATTCTGGAGGGTCTTCTGGGTGCGGACTTAGTTGGATTCCACAATTATGATTATGTGGGTCATTTTCTGGAGAGTGTTCGTCAGTTGTTGGGGCATGATCATACGCTTGGATTGCTTTCTACGGATAAGAGAGTTGTGAAGACGGATAGTTTTCCACTAGGGATTGACTTCGAGGATATTCAGCGTCAACTCAAAGAGGATTCTGTTACAGCAGAATGTGCTCGGATTAAGAAGCAGATCGGTAATCGTTCTTTGATTCTCTCGGTGGATCGACTTGATTATTCTAAAGGGGTGGTAGCTCGATTGCTTGCCTATGATTGCTTTCTGTCTCACCACCCTGAGTTTGTTGGCAAGGTTTCCCTTATCTTGGTGGCTGTGCCTTCACGAACAAAAGTACCTGAATATGCCTCCTTGAAACGAGAACTCGATCGGATGGTGGGGCTTATTAATGGAAAGTATGGTTCCTTGGAATGGACTCCCGTGGTTTATATGTATGATTCTTTGCCTTTTGAAAAGCTTTTGGGATTGTACTCTGCTGCAGATGTTGCTTTGGTCACACCCGAGAGAGATGGGATGAATCTTATTGCTAAGGAATTTGTTGCAAGTCGAGAGCGCAATAAAGGTGTACTTATTCTGAGTGAGATGGCAGGGAGTGCGAAAGATCTTGGGGAGGCATTATTGGTGAATCCTCATAACCTACAGGAGGTTGCGGATGCATTGTATACTGCACTTACGATGCCGGTACAGGAACAGATTGCTGGAATGAGCGTCATGAGAAAACGCCTTGAACGATTTACCTCTCAACGATGGGCTGAACAGTTTTTGGCAGGTTTGAATGGTGCAAAAGCGGAGCAGGCCTCTTTGTCCTCTTTGTTATTGAGTCCAGAGAAAGAATTGCAGCTGATTACTGATTTTCGGTCATCGCAGAATCGATTGGTGATTCTCGATTATGACGGTACGTTGGTTCCTTTTTCAAAAGATCCCCTCCTTGCTACACCTGACGCTGAGTTGATTACCCTTTTGAAATCGTTGCGCTCAACTGCTACGGTCGTCTTGATTAGTGGGAGAGATAGGAACTTCTTAGATGAACATTTTGGTAAGATGGGTGTTGCACTTATTGCTGAACATGGAGCCTGGACTAAGAAACCTGATGGTTCTTGGGAGTGTTTTTCGTCTCGTTCAGATGATTGGAAGGATTTTGTTCGTGGACTTCTTCAAGGTTATTGTGATCGAACTCCTGGTTCGTTTATTGAGGAGAAGCACTTTTCCCTAGCCTGGCATTATCGTGAGGTGGATTCTGGACTTGCTTCGGTACGGTTGGCAGCGTTGAAGGCTTTGTTGTTGGCACTTCTTAGTAATTTTGATCTGCAGTTGCTTGAGGGAAATCGCGTGCTTGAAATTAAACCGTCTGGTATTCATAAGGGTCAGGCCCTCGAACCGTGGCTTTCTGGAGATCCCGAATTTATCCTTGCGCTTGGCGATGACGCTACGGATGAGGATGTTTTTGAACAGGTTCCGGAGCGTGCATATACTATTAAGGTGCGCCCTGGACAGTCTAAGGCTCGTTATCGTGTTGTTAACTATGTTGATGTCCTGTCGTTGTTGCACAAGCTGTTGTGATTTCCGCAATATTATTAAAGTCGCTTTGCTGATTTTTTGTTATGGGCTTGGACTATGGGATTATTGGTAATTGTAAGACTGCTGCTTTGATTAGCAGGGAGGGGAGTATTGATTGGTGTTGTTTTCCCCGATTTGATAGCCCTAGTGTTTTTGCCAAGCTTTTGGATGAGGAAAAGGGAGGTCACTTTTCTTTAACTCCTGTGCATGCCTATACGGCTAGTCAGTCATATGTTGCGGAGACGAATGTATTGAAGACCAGTTTTACGTGTAGAGATGGTACTTTCTCGGTGATTGATTTCTTTTGTCGCTACCGGAAAAAGGGGAAGTTGATGAGAGATAATAAAATCTACCGTTTGATTGAGGTTCATTCAGGAAAACCGCAGGTGATGGTTGGTTTTAGTCCACGCCTTGATTATGCGCGAGGAAAGACTGCCTTTAAACATGAGCGAGGACATATTGTTGCACGGCATGCTCGAGGATTCTTGTCCTTATGCTCGAGTTTTGATGAACAAGAAATATTAGAGGGTAAACCGGTTACGTTGACGGATGATTCTTACTTTATTGTGGGACTGGGAGAGCATGTCTCGCAGACGGGGTTGCCGTATATTAAGAGGAATTTACGCCTTACTCTTGCGTACTGGCAGGATTTTGTTGACAGAGCTACATGGCCTACGTTACAACGGGATGCTGCTATCCGCTCGGCATTGGCGCTTAAGTTGCTTACGTATGACCGGAGTGGTGCAATCGTCGCGGCAGCAACTACTTCGCTTCCCGAAGTTGTCGGATCGTCGAGGACGTATGATTATCGGTACTGTTGGTTGAGGGATAGTTCGTTTACTATCAATGCTTTTACTCGGATTTGTCATTTTGATGAGGCCCAGGATTATATGCGCTTTTTGAGAAAGGTGGCGCTGCCCCTCCTCAAGGGATCTGACATGGCGGACCTGCACATCATGTATGGGGTTGAGGGTGAGCGGGATCTTCGGGAGCGAACACTTAATCATTTAGCAGGGTATATGCACTCGAAGCCGGTGCGCATAGGGAATTCAGCCTATAAGCAGAGTCAGATAGATGTTCCGGGGGAGGTTATTGATACGATTCATAAATTTTATGTCCATTATACCTATGTCAAGAAGCTTGATGCTGCGGCATGGAAACTTGTCCGACGACTTGTGGCGTATGTTATTCGCCATTGGAGGGATACCGACCAAGGCATTTGGGAATTTAGAGGGAAGAAGAAGCATTTTACGCATTCTAAATTGATGTGTTGGGTTGCGTTAGAGAAGGCAATTGAGCTGGGTTTGTTTTTCAAGAAGAAAGCTCCTTTTGATGATTGGAAACGTCATCGTGACGAGATCAAGGAGAGCATTCTGAAGAAAGCTTGGAGTGTTAGGAAGAAAGCCTTTACTATGTCTTACGGTAGTGAGAGTTTGGATGCGAGTGTGTTGTTGATGCCTTACTATGGCTTTTTGGATGCAAAGGATAAGCGCATGAAATCTACGATAGATGCGATTGAAAAAGAGCTCTGTAAGAAAGGATTGGTGATGCGCTATACTATAAAAGATGACTTTGGAAAGCCGGTGAATTCATTTTCTGTCTGTACGTTCTGGTTCATTGATGCTTTGTATCGTTCGGGGCAGAAGAAGAAAGCTGAACGGTATTTTAATTCAGTCATCCAATATTCTAACCATCTTGGATTATTTTCGGAGGATATTGATCTGGCAACCGGTGAATTAGTAGGTAATTTTCCGCAGGCATATACTCATCTTTCTTTGTTGACGACTGCTATTTTGTTAAGTGGACAGGGTGCTCGGCGTCCGGTGTGTTTGCCACGAATCAAAACGTAGATGCCTGGTGCAATGGTTATTTGTATTTGTAAAGCAAATATTATTATAGGATGATTGCAGATATGGACTTATGGCTCTTCTTGTAGGGGATATTGGCGGTACGAATGCGCGCTTTGGTATTTATGACCATGGATTGAAAAAGGTTCGCTCGATGTGTACGCCCTGTAGTAGCGATTTTATTTCTTTGTTGAAAGAGTATCTTACCTCTGTTTCTGCTACTCAGTGTTGTTTGGCGGTTGCTGGGCCTGTTGTGCGCAATCGTGTTGAGATGACGAATGCTGATCTTGTGGTTGATGCTCATGAAATTATGCGGAGAACTGGTCTAAAAGACGTGGTGTTGCTGAATGATTTTGCCTCTCTCGGTTTTGGGGTGAATCTGTTAAGGGATAGGGATGTACATGTCATCCAGAAGGGAGTTCAGGTGAGGCATGGTACCAAAGCGGTGATGGGGGCTGGTACTGGTCTTGGAAAGAGCATTCTGACTTACTCGTCTGGTAGGTATGTTCCGTTAGCTTCTGAGGGAGGGCATGCAGATCTTGTTTTAGATCATTCAAAGATTCGTGCTTTTCTAATGAAGAGAAAGAAGAGAGAGTTAGTGTACGAGGATGTGTTAAGTGGTAAGGGTCTTTCTTTAATATTTGAATTTTTTTCTGGCAAAAAGGTAGATGCTTCCGAGGTTTTTTCCTTTCGTAAGAGTGCTGCAGGTAAGAAGACGGTTGCTCTTTTTGTTTCCGTGTATGCTCGGGCATGTAGAAATTTCGCCTTGGAAACCTTATGTACGGGTGGATTGTATCTTGCTGGAGGGATAGCTGTGAAACATCCTTGGTTGTTTGGAGCTGACTTCAAGAAAGAGTTTCGACGCGGCCCATTACAAAAGACCCTGCGGTCGATTCCAATATACCTCATTAGGAATGAACATGTAGGGCTACTGGGAGCTTCGGTTGCCTATTCTCATTTTCGTTAATTATTTATATCTGGTTTTTGTTTTGTAGCTATATAAAGTTAGGTGGATTTTTATAGCGAAACGTATTCTTGAGAGTATGGTTCCTGAACAGAGCACAACTCCCATCCTGCTGGTAGGAGGAATTCCTTACTCTGGTAAGAGTAGTCTGGTGCGAGAGCTCTCTTCAAAGCACCCTGATCGGTATCTCCCTCTTGTCGTTGACGATTTGCATGATAGGGTGGAGAATGATCCTAATCTGTTTTTTACGGCTCTTGCGAGTTTCTATCCTCAGATGATTACGAACTGCGGGATGGATATCTCTCAGTTGGATTCGTATGACTTGGGAGCTAAGTACAAAGCGTTACAGTCGGAATTCTCTAGGCAGGGTCCTCAGATTTGGATGATTATGCTTCAACAGGTTGTGAGTTCACATATTGTTGATCGTCTCGCTGATGACTCGGATAAAACTCCCGTAATTGAAACGCTGTTGCTCAATAAAGTAATGAGGCAAGCCTTATTTTCTTCTTATCTTGAAATGATCGAGGTCAAAGATTCTTCATTTGATCTTCTAGCATCTCCAAAAACGTTGGTATATCTTGATCCCGGGCTAGATGTTTCACTTGATAGATATAATTCGAATCCTGAACGTCCTATGGTGAATGATCAGGTTATCGAGCTAACTCATAGTCAACAGGAACTTCCCGTTGCGTCTGAATTACCGAATTTGGAAGTAGTTATCCCCCATTCCGAATCTGAGATTGCCGATTTTATTGCAAAGGCTTAAATTCTTGCACACGTATCAGTTTTCATGATTACTAGAGCAACTTCTCAAAAGGAAATACTTTCATTGGCGCCTGCTTGTAAATGTTCAGCTTGCTCGCATGGTTGTTCTATGGGTTCTGGGTTCTTGGCGGATGCTGATGTACAACCGATGGCTGCTTTTTTGAAGGTTTCTGAGGAGGAGTTGAAGAAAAAACATTTGGAAGAAGTTGAGTTGTTTCATCTTCAGAAATTTCGTCCCAAATTGATTCGTGCTGATAATAAGCCGTATGGTGTTTGTAGTTTTTTTGTTGAGGGTAAATGCAGTGTGCATGTGGTGAAGCCGTTGCATTGTAAGATTTCTATGAGTTGTAAGGAGTATGGTGAGAAGTTGAACTTGTGGTTTTTGCTGAATCATATGATTGATGTTGATGATGCGGAATCTGTTAGGCAGTATGCGTCTTATTTGAAGTCGGGTGGTAAGACGATTGCTGGTGGTGCATTAGAGGAATTGGTTCCGGATGCTGAGAAGTTGAAAAAGATTCTTTCTTACGAAGTTTTGTGACTCAGGGTTTGTTTTGAGGGTGAAAGAGAACTTATAAATAGAGTTGGTGCGTTTATTGGGGTATGAACAAACAAATAGCTCTTTCGGTTTTGTTGTTGGTATTCTTGTATGGGTGTACTAGTCAGGAGCCTGTTTCGTCAGCTGAGCGTGTGGTAGAGAGTAGCGATGCGGGTAGTGCTGTTGGGGAGTTGAAAACGGTTACCGATAAGATTTGGGTTACCGATGCTGGAGTGAAATTTATTGTTAATCCTGATAAGATTCGGAGTGGTGGACCTCCTAAAGGAGGGATTGGGGTGGATAGAGGCATTCCTGCTTTAGATATTGATAATTTGAACTTTGTTTCGGTTGCGGATGCATCGGCATTTATTGGGGATACTGAATTAGTATTAGTTGTTATCAATAACGGTGAGAAGAAAGTATATCCCTTGCAGATTATGGTGTGGCACGAGATTGCTAACGATATTATTGGTGGGGATCCGATTGCGGTGACGTATTGTCCTCTTTGTGGAAGCGGTATTGCGTATGATAGACGGATTGTTGTTGATGGAGAGATTACGGTTGCTCGGTTTGGGACGTCAGGTAAGTTGTATAACTCGAATTTGGTGATGTATGACGATGTTACGGATACCTACTGGCAGCAGATTGATGGGAAGGCGATTGTTGGAGACTTGGTGGGAACTGAATTAACTGAGGTTTCTGTGGATACGGTGGTTTGGAGAGATTTTAAGTCATTGCATGCCGATGCTTTGGTGTTGAATCAGGATACGGGTATGTCGAGAGCCTATGGTCGAGATCCGTATGGTTCGTATTATGAGGATAGCTTTTTGTTCTTTTCGGTTGAGGAGGAAGATGATCGAATTCATGCGAAGACGGTGGTGTTTGGGATTGAAGTTAAAGGAACGTATAAGGCGTATCAGGAGAAGGATTTGATTGCTGAATCGGTGATTTCAGATACGGTGGGGGGTGTGGGTGTTACCTTAACACGAGACGCTGCTGGGATTATTACGATTGTTGATGATGTAGGTAATGAAATTGTTAAAGAAAGAGATTTCTGGTTCGCGTGGTATGCGTTCCATCCTTCGACAGGACTTTATGGTGTGGCAGAGTAGTAAAGCAGACCACGTGTCCCGAACGAAGTGAGGATATGCGTGGTATGCGTTTCATCCTTCGATAGAATTGTATGAATAGTATCAAAAGTTAGTTTTTCCTCTTTTCACAAGTTTTAAAAAGGAACTATGTTTCTAGGGTTTTGGGGGTTTAAGTGATTAATCCAAATAAGCAGAAACGATTAGATGAAGAGGATAGAGCTCTGCAGGGTGAGCGAGAGGATCAGCATACTTCTATTGATGCGGGTCGGGCTTCGAGTAAGAAAAAGACTAAGGTGATTATTACTAGTATTCTTATTGGTTTGATTATTATTATTGGCTTGCCTCTTACGATTCGGGCGATGACACCGGGTAAATGGGATGGTTTTGCTCAGTGTTTGACGGAAAAGGGCGTTGTTATGCAGGGAGAGGATTGGTGCCAGTATACGAATGCTCAAAAAGGGATGTTTGGAAAATCGTTTAAGTATGTCACTTATCAGATAAAGGAAGATTTAGTTTATAGGCCTACGTGGATTATTGATGGAAAAAAGTATGAAAAGGTGCAGTCGTTTGAGCGTTTGCGTGATTTGACTGGATGTGACTTTCAAAAATGAGGTGTGAAGGATGAGAAAAATATTACTGGGAATGATTTTGATACTGGCATTAGTTGTTGCTGGATGTGGAGGGAGTGGGGTTGTTGTTACGCCCCATGATGACACGAATGCAGATGGGCATCATGAGGATGAAGCGGAGGCAGATTATGTTGATGCTGTTCCTGAACCTGTTGATGTTATTGAAACGGTTGAAGAGGTGGCTCCGGAAGTTGAAGATGTTACTCCGCCAGCACCCCCTGAATCAAATGTTAAATCATTTACGGTGGAGGCAAAGAAGTTTGAATTTATTCCTTCAACCATTACGGTGAATGAGGGCGATACGGTTAAGTTAGCCGTTACGAGTTCGGATGTTGATCACGGATTCGCTCTCCCTACATTTGGCGTTAGAGAGTTTTTAGCACCGGGCAATACGGTGAACATTGAATTTGTTGCTGACAAAAAGGGGACGTTTGACTTCTTTTGTTCTGTAAGCTGTGGATCTGGGCATGGTGGCATGCGCGGAAAGCTGGTGGTGGAATAGATGGATTTTGATAGATATAAAGCTTGGAGTGCTCCGGTCCTGAGAATTGGACTGGCACTGGTTGTTTTATGGTTTGGATTGAATCAGATCTTTGATAGTGCGTCTTGGATGGGATATCTTCCTGGGTTTGTGTTTAACTTGCCTATTAGTGCTGAACTGTTCGTATTGTTGAACGGGATTGCTGAAGTTGTTCTAGGCGGGTTGTTGTTGGTTGGTTTGTTTACTCGATTAGCTTCTGGTTTGTTGTTCCTGCATTTGTTCGGTATTAGCGTATCGTTAGGATATAACGATGTGATGATTCGTGATTTGGGACTGTCGATTGCAATGCTCTCTGTTTTTTTACGGGGTGGTGCGGATGCGAAAACAATAGATGCTAAGAGAAGTCTTACAACGGAACTAGGATCTGATTGATTGCGATCTGGTAATAGGCTACATAGAATCCTGCTACAATTATTAGGATTGCTGAGATAATTCTTAGGTAGGGAAATATTTTTGCTACTTTCTTTAAGAGGGCGGTGCTGCTGGTGGCGGTAGGGTGAAGGTTGATGCAATCTTGGGTAGTGTTGCTACTATTGTGATGAGCATCATTCCTGCTGCTACGTATGCAGATTGTCTTGCGTACTTGTCTGTGAAAAAGGAGATTGCCATCGCAATTTGGATGATTCCTAGTATCGCAATCAGTATTGATGAAAATCCTATTCCGTAGAACATTTTGTAGGGTCCTTCTATAAACCAGGTTCCCTTGGTTAGTTTTAGTAGTCCGAACACTAGGAAAAAGATTCCTAATCCGATTCTACTCATTAATTCACTGTTTTTTAGATTCATGGTATCACCTTTTAGATTTATATTATGTTTGTAGTTGTGGAAAATTGTTATAATAATTACTTTTGACTGTCAAAGTAAATTATTGATGAAAGGAGATTACTTTTCTGGAGAACTTAGTTTACTGATTGGGAACTATTGTCTGCCTTTTGATCTTTTTAACTTTTCTCTTACTTCTGCTGCGTATTCGTTTACTTGTTCTCTAGTCATGATTACGCCCTCGTTTTCGTATGCACATAAGTCTCCTAAATTCTTTTCTTCAGTTAAAATAGTTGTGTCTGGGTCGTCTAGGCGGATGGGTTCTTTAATCTCAAATACCTCTTCGGATGTTTTTTTGTGTTTGTATTTTGAGGGGTCATGAAGTAGGATCATGCGTGCTTTAGAACCGTATGTTACTGCATATTCAAGTGCATATCCTAGAGCATCCAGCCATCTGATGGTATATCGGCCTACGTCAATATATTCATTCTGTCTGTCTGGATGTATTAATCTATCGAAGCCTTCTTGGGTGACTCCCCTGAAGAGTATTTCTGGTTGCATGATTATTTCTATAGGCATACTGGTTTAGAATGGGATTTTGTTTAAAAAGAAGGTTGATTGTGAGTGGATTATCTTCATCATCAAGACTGAAGTGAAAGTTTAAATACTTGTTTGTATACAGTTAAGATAATTATGCAGCATGCGACAGTTGGAACGGAGGATACTGTGCTTAGTTCTGTTATTAGACAATTACAAGGAGTATATCCTACTGTTAAGGTGAGGGGTAGTCGTGATGGAGCTTCATCGGGAATAACTATATCAGATAGTGGATTGGCTAAGATTATGGGTGAAGCGTATCCTGGATCGGAAAACGATGCATTTGCAGCTATTAGTACCACTCATGCCGGAGGGGAGGTTATGGCTTTTCAACAATTTGGTTTTGGTAATCAGCTTGATGTGGCGGGTCAAAATGTGTCCGATTATGCTCCTCCTCCTGGGGTTGAGCGGATTGCGGATGAGTTCGGTGTGTTATTAGGTTTTGAGGTGGACCACACCGTTAAGGATTCTCGGTATATCTCTAGTATTGTCGGTCGCGTTGAAACCTCTGCTGAATATCATACTCTATTGGCCAACCTTCTGATGTATGAGGCTTTTGGTAGAAATGTGGTTCCTCATAGACTTAGGGATTGAATTGTGCG
>CAZBLF010000033.1:11097-12334 GCA_964492935.1 uncultured Methanosarcinales archaeon | reverse complement strand
CCGTTCGCGCAAGACCCGGCCACGGTTTCTTAATCACCAAATGCCCGCCTTCATTTGGCTTTACCTTCTTCCCATCATCCGTCAAAATTTCAGGTTCAATACCTAAGAAAGGAAACGTAGCCGAACCAGGACGTAGTGTTGTTGCACCAGGCAGCGGCGTAATCATAATCCCGCCGGTCTCCGTCTGCCACCATGTATCAACGATAGGACATTTTCGTTTACCAATGACTTTGTAATACCACATCCACGCCTCAGGGTTAATCGGCTCTCCAACACTCCCCAACAAACGAAGTGAAGACAAATCATGTTTAGTAACCCATTTTGTACCTGATCGCTCAATAGCACGAATCGCAGTAGGCGCAGTATAGAAAATCGAAACCTTAAACTTTTCAACAATCTCCCAAAATCTATCTGGATGCGGATAATCAGGAGTGCCCTCGAACATCAACGAAGTTGCACCATTCGACAACAAGCCATACACAATATACGAATGGCCAGTAATCCATCCAATATCTGCCGTACACCAATAGATATCATCCTCTCGCAAATCAAACACATTTCGAGTGGTCAACGTAACATACACCAAATACCCTGCCGTCGTATGCACCATCCCTTTTGGCGTACCAGTAGTGCCGGACGTATACAAAATAAAAAGAGGATCCTCTGCATCCATAACTGCAGGCTCAATATAATCAGCAATATTCTTTTTCTTCAACTCGTCATGCAACCAAACATCACGACCGCGCTTCATCGTCACCTTCTGTCTAGTCCGCCTAACAACTAACACTTTCTTAACATGCTTACGCTTCTTCAAAGCTTCATCCGCATTCTTTTTCAGATGAATTTTCTTACCTCTCCTAAATCCACCATCTGCCGTAATCACCACCTTCGCCCCACAATCCTTGACACGCTTCTCTAATGACACAGGTGAAAAACCACCAAACACCACTGAATGGATTGCACCCAAACGAGCACAAGCTAACACTGCAAACGCCAATTCAGGAATCATCGGCATGTAGATAACAATCCTATCGCCACGACGAACACCTAAATTCTTCAACACAGAAGCAAAACGACACACCTCTACAAGCAATTGCTTATACGTAAATTTCCTAACCTCTTTATCTCCTTCGCCCTGCCAAATCAAAGCATCCTTATCACCACGGTCCTCAATATGTCGATCCAAACAATTGTAAGAAACATTAAGTTTTCCACCAGAATACCATTCAAAGAACGG
>CAZBLF010000033.1:0-10997 GCA_964492935.1 uncultured Methanosarcinales archaeon | reverse complement strand
CCAAGACCCTGCAGCTTTTTACCGCCGTCATGATCCACCGAGATGATGTGTACATTACCTTTTGCCTGTTCCACAATCTTCAATAATTTTTCGAAATCAGCGTACTTCTCATTCTCGTGAAGCTCCTTTATATATCTATCCGTCAACAATAAATGCTCAACCGCCCCACTCTCAATCGCCTGTTTCGTCTCTCGTATCCCATAAGCTGCCTTCGCCTGTTTTGAAATTTCGACAAGCAGTTTCTCAACCAGCGCTACCTCTTTCGCAACTCGATCCTGCTGTAATGCAGCCGTAACTTCGGGACGCTTCAACACCTCATTAATACCGTTCTCTCCTCCCGAATTACAGGTAGCCAGAATGATTTTCTTTTTAATGTCCCCAGAAACCTCTTTCAAAAGATCCTCCTTCCAAAAAGCAGGACTCGCAACCACCAAGGTCACTAAACCAAACCGCTTATCATAATCCTCTAACTTTGATATAATGTCCTTGTAAAAACCACCCGTCTGCGTCTCATCCATGCCCTTCTTCGAAACCTTGCCTCGGATGCTACTCAACATCTTATACCCATATTTCTTCAACAACGCAAACTGCGCCTCGTCCCGGTCCATAACGCAAATCAAGACCTTAGAAACTTCCTCAGACGCTGCCTCCTCCAAACGCTTTCGTTGAAACGACAACCAAGAAGTCTTTATGAGAGTAAACGTAATGCCAGGCTCCAGAGAAAACGTATGATGCTCACCCTTCTGCACATCTCCCGTACCCGAAGTAATAATTCCCGATACCCGTAATGCATCAACCGATTTACTAAAAGAAACCTTTTCCACCGTGATCGACAACGTCACCGGCTTCTTCACGATAGATTGCTTTCTATCACCCTCATCCCCAATCTTAATCTTCCGAATAGTCTTCCCTCTAACGACATCTCCTACCCCAACGATCTGACTGAGAAAATACACGTCATCTGCGTGCTCAACCTTGACCTTGGCTTCCGATTTCTGAAAGGATAATAATTTCATAACTCAAAGAAAGAGAAGATTTATATATAAAGATTGTCAAAGTAGGAGTAATAGTGTATACGCTAAAATGGCAATTGTAACAAAAAGAGCACAAGGCGGGGCAAACGCAGCATTATTAGTAGCAATCTTGGCTGCATTTCTCATAACCTACATCCTGTTTCTTCCACAAGATGATCGAGATGATTTACTCGATGGAAAATCCATTTCAAGTTCCTCTTCCGGATCATCAAACCAAGAGTTAGTCGAACTCCTCAAAGAAGACGTAGGAACCTTAGATCCCGTCGATAATGTGCGTGACCTTGATTTACCGAACATCAACATCTTCGAAACAACCAATGCGAAAGTGCTGGATACCATTACTCCGTTTACCGTTCAAAACAGCTGGTTCGTAAAAAAATCAAGACAAACCACGTTTAGAATCAACGACCTAGAAAATGCAGACAACATCATCCTCAATTTCCAGGCACCCATTAGAAAAGGTGTCCTCACCATCTGGCTCAATGGAAACGCTATTTTCGAATACCGTGTACCTGCAATCAATGCAGAACCCATTAAACTCAGGAAAGAATTGTTGAAAAAAGACAACGAAATAACCTTTAGCGTTTCATCGGTAGGAGCAAGATTCTGGGCAACCAATGAATACTCCTTAAACACCATCCAAATCATTGGAGACATCTCCGATCACACCCGCCAGGAAGGACGCAACACCTTTACGCTAACCGATACCGAATTAAGGAACATCGAAAAATCCGAAATCAGATTCATTCCATATTGTGCATCTGAAGCCGATGTAGGAATCCTAGACGTCAGCATCAATGGAAGAAATATTTTCGGAGCCGTACCATTATGCGCAGACCGCTACGAGGTTGCAGTACCCGTATCAGCATTACGAGCAGGCCAAAACCAAGTTCTTTTCAAAACCGAACGCGGTAATTATGCAATTGAACAGGTAAAAATGTTCTTCACAGAAATCGACACCCCTGAACATGTACTCTTTTTCGAAGTCAACGAAAGCACCTTCGACGACATCAGCAATAACACCTACGATGCATACATCATTGTAGAATTCGTGGACGACACCAAACGAAAGAAAGCAGACCTCAACATTAACGACAAATTCATTCGCATCGACCAAACCAAAAAAGTATTTGAGCGCAATATTGACTCATTCGTTGAAGAAGATAACAACTTCATCAAAATTATCCCTGACAGCATTCTCCATATTGTTGAAGTCATAGTAGAATTGCGTGAGCAGGATGATGACTAATATTCTTAATACAAGAGGCGTGTAATGACTACCTTTAATTTTAATCGACTCGCGAATCGAACACGTACCTCTACTTCAACACAAGTAGATGCTGGCCCCGTAGGAAACGGCCCAGGCATGTTAGGGTGGGGTGCAGTCGGCCTCGCAATGATGCTCATGCTCCTGGATTATGTAACGGGGTTCAATGGCCTGCGTATCGAAGTACTGTTGAGAAATATCACCTTCGGAATTATTGGTGGTGGCGATATAGCAGCGAATCCCCTAATACGAATGGTGTGGGGAATTCAATTCTGGAGTATCATGATTGTCTGGGCGGTCTTCAGAAAATACTCTCCAGACATTCCATTTATTAAATCATTTCCCCGTGTAGGTGCAGCGGTCCTAGCAGTATTATTTATAGGCTTTTCCGGCGGATTCTACAGTGCCGCTGGCTTCGCCCACATGCTCATGGCATTTGCCTTTAATTTCCTAGTCCTAGAAAAAGTAATGAACTTTCGACAAGCTCGAGAGATAGCCATCTATTATCTTCTCTTCGACTTCATCGGATATGGATTACTGGACTATTTCGCCGAATTAAGTCCGGTCTTACAACTCTTTTCGAATAGAATTGTAGTTCCCCTCTGGCTCTATGGAAGTTTCTACTTTATGAGCGACTATGAGAAAAAGGCCGGGACAGGCTTATGGCTTCTGCTCATGTTTAATCTCTTTATGGTCGCTAACGCGATTATCTTTCCCATCCTAGCAACAAATGCAGTCCAGTTCGATACCGCTCAACAGAGGCTTGAAGCGATGGAGGGAGTAGGTACAGCATATGATAACGTCAAAGCCCTCTTTTTTACCAGCATAGGATCAATTAGAGGGGGAGTAACTGCAGGGATAGATGAGGCAAGCGGAGGATACTATCGGTCAAAAAACCCTCCGAATGAAGATCCCAACAATCGCCTCGGAGTGTATATTGAAAACCTTGCGGCACAACGACCTCAATTTAATGCAGAACAAGCTCCCCTATTCTGGGGAGATCTTTTTGGAAGAAAATTAGAACTAGGAGATAACAAAAGGGAGGTTCGAGTGTCGATGGAATGTAGTGGGATAAACGACAAAGGAGGCATAGCCCATGGCACAATTAGTCCATCGAATATCGCTAGAAAGTTGGGTGATGGAGGAGTAAGCGTAGAACAAGTCGGAAAAGTGCTCAAGGAAAAGGAACAAATATACTTCGAATGTGGTTTTGACGCAGGAAGGGGATCAGATGGGCTTAAGTCAGGAAGTAGTACCGTA
The DNA here is from genome assembly GCA_964492935.1 of uncultured Methanosarcinales archaeon. GTDB lineage: Archaea > Nanobdellota > Nanobdellia > Woesearchaeales > JACPBV01 > JAQBWB01. The sequence continues at coordinate 7,436 of CAZBLF010000033.1, read as the reverse complement.
AAAGTGAGTGCAGCCTTCAATTTCGAAACGATCAGTACGCTCACCACCCACCTTATGGATGAGGAATTCATTCGTGCTAGTCGGTCCGAGGGAAAAGATCCTCTGATAATAGCAGGAATTTCTGAAAGAAGACCAGTCGCTATTCCTTCAAGCGGCCCCGTAAAGTTAGGAATTGGAACCAATGTAGATCCCGTGTCGCTCAATCTTGTTCCGGGAGAGAAAACAAAAACCTTTGCGGGATTCACGGTCGAGCGGTACTGGCCGGGAGAAATATCAAAAATACATAGTCTAGAGATAACTCTACCAGGTGGGTTCATCATGGATGAAAGAAATGGAGAATTATGCGGGGGAGAATTCCTTTTTGTTAGGACTACTAATGAAGAATTTGGGCTAGGCAGAAATATATATAAGCTCGTTGAAGGGGACAAAAACAGAGGAACAGATGCTATTAAAACACCCATTATCAACCACGTCTCCTGGAGATGTCCTATCTCTATTTCCGCTGAAGATGCCACTGCACAACTAGGAACGGGGAGATCGGTCACTCGTCAAATTGAAGCAGACGTAAGATATGATTTCCGAGTTGAAAAACAAATCCTCACCTATGTAAAAATAGACGCATCCGTACCAAAAGAAGAATTAGCAGAAACCGAGAAGGTCGATAAAGAAACAACGACATGACAACCAAAAGAATAGCCCTAATACTGCTCCTACTACTCCTAGTGGCAGGATGTGATAAAGCAAAGGAAATAGCTCCAAAAAAAACCACAATAGAAGGGAGCGAAGGAGTAGTATTTGAATTCTACAGAAATACTCCTGCTAGCGAAGTGTGGGAATTACAATCACTCCCCCTAGCTTTCAAAATCCAGAACCTAGGGGCATGTGACCTACTACCAGTAAACTCCGGAACCAATCCCAACCGGTGTATTCGAGAAGGAAAAGCGCTCTTTGCACTTTCGTGGGACAACCAAGTGATTGGTATTCCCTGGGATGCTAAAATGAAAGAAATAAATGCAGAGGCACAAAATGATGACCTGGCGGACACCATTCGATACATCACCAAGGAAGGAGACAAACCAGATAAAGCAGGAAATCCTGCATTTGCAATGTATCTCTTAGGAAGAAATACGCTTCCTGGGCCTGCAGGGACAACATCGGTCACCAAGGGAGAGGAGCGCTTGCTTATTTTCGAAGCACAGGCTCGTGGGATTAATGTGCTCAACCCAGAGATTCCAGGAGTAAAGACACAAATTACAGCTGGACTTTGTTACCCATACAAAACACAAATAGCCACCGATGTCTGCGTCGATCCCGACTTATTTAATTTGCAAGAGAAAGAAAAAACCTGCGAGGTCATTCTTGACCAAGATTTTTCTACCCAGGGAGCGCCTGTCGCAGTAACGCACATGAAAACCGATATGCTTCCGGTACAAGTGCATAAAACGGTGCCTCGTTTCGAATTCACAGTAAGAAATGTAGGTTCTGGAAAAGTGGTGGCCCCTGCATCTCTTCATAGGGCATGCTCCTTTAACACATTAAGAAAGACCGAAGACCTCAATAACATTACGTTTAGGGCATTTCTTGGAGGAGACAGATCGAACCCCCTCAAATGCGGTGCTAGAGGGAGTCAAAAAACCGAAATAGAGGCACATCTGGATAGAGACTCCCAACAAACGATAATTATTTGTGAGGCAGAGGAAATATCCCAAGAGATAGGCACCTATGAAACCCCCTTACTGATAGAGGTGGAATACGGATACTTCGACACCCAAACAGAAGAAATCAATATTAAGAGAGTAAGAAGACTTCCCTAGTAAGAATCTCCTTCCCGACAGTAACTCAGTTCCCGTATCGAAAAGTTTATAAAATACAAAACACAGAAATGAGAAATACAGAGATACCATGATAAAAACAAGAAACATCGCTTTTTTACTGCTTACCCTATTCATTCTATCCGCCTGTAGCGGCCAAAATGTAGCGGATCAGGACCCCGATGCGATAAATTTCCGTACGGGCAGTCTCGGATATGAACTCAGATTCCAAGAAAACCTTCCCGATACGCTCGTAGAGGGTGAAGAAGTCGATATTATCCTAGAACTTCGTAATCGAGGCGCATTTCCACAGGCAGATGAAAGAACCGAAAGCAAAGGATTCATCTATTTCGGCGGCTACGACCCTAATCTCGTAAGGATATCAAATGATGACTCGTTTGATGTATTAAGCGACCCTATCCGATTTGGTGGAGATCAAGATCGTGAATTAGAAGGCAAAAGCCCCTATGACGCTCAAGGCGGCTTCAAAGCAATAGATCTCAGAATTGAATCACTTGACGGAGGTCGACTATCTGAAGGCGTATCTTCATACAGACCACACATCAAAGCAAGCATGCTCTACCAATACAAAACCATAGCGAGCCCATCCCTCTGCGTAGATCCTAACCCTCGTACCACGAATGCTCGAGAAAAAACCTGTGACTTTACCGAATCTCTCGGCCTATCAACACAGGGAGCTCCCGTTGCAGTAACAAGAGTTGAACAATCAGTAACTAAAGATGACATCATCTACAAGATTTTTGTAAGAAATGTAGGAATAGGACGAGTCATCGATCCCGACTTTGTAGATTTCGGTTTAGATTTCGATCCCTTTAGTGAAGGATTCTCACAAAGCGACCTCGACAAGATTAGAGTCGGGGAAGTACGATTAGGAACATTAATCATGTCCGAATGCCGTCCAGCAGTAGATAACAAGCTCAGACTTATCGACGAAGAAGCAACCATTTTCTGTAGAATTTCTAAAGGCAGCAACATCCAGCGAACATTTGAAGCTCCATTAGAAATTAATTTAGAGTACAGTTATTTTGAGAGTGTAGAAGCTCAAATCGAGTTTCTACCAGAAATAGAATTTAGTAGTCCCAAAGAAGAGGTGGAACCATGAACCAAAAAACAGTAGCACTCCTTGTCGCACTTTCAATGCTAGCAGTAGCATGTAGCGATGGCGGAGAAACAATAAGTAGCCCAAAATCATTCGTAGGGGGGACCGATGCGTTGACATTCGACTTCGTCGAAGGCGCACCACCCGAAGAGGTCTTTGATCAGGGAAATTTCCCATTCGAAGTGACTCTAAATATCGAAAATGAAGGAGAATACGATGTGCCCAAGGAAAATCTAAATGTGACGTTACAAGGATTTTTCCCCGCAGACTTCGGAAGTCCCGTGAATTCGAGAAACACAGAAGACGATCTTGAGAAAACATTTATCGACTCAGATGGTAACCAAGTGCCTGGAGGAATCACCTTCCTGACCTTTGAAGGATTTAACTTCGGAGCAGCGCTACCAGCAAACAACGAATTCACCATTCGAGCAGAACTCTGCTACAAATATGGATTTACCGCTCAGACAGATATCTGTGTCATATCCGATGTAACAGAAACTGACGACGAAGAAAAAGTCTGCGAAGTTGACGAGAATAAAAGAGTGGAAAGCTCAGCCTCTCCCTTGCAGATCGAAAACTTTGTAGAGAACATTGGTGGAACCGACCGCATTAACTTTAACTTTGATGTAGTACATCGAGGTACCGGTTCAGTCTCCAAATTAGGAACAAGCTGTGATGAAGCAGACATTCAGTCGAACGAAGACAAAGTCTTCCTGAACATCTCCTCCGGACTTGCTGGACTAAAATGTTCCGGAATCACCGATGGACCTGCAGACACAGAAGCTGATGGCTACCAAGCTGGATTCACCACTTTATTCGGTGGAAAAAGATTCATCCGCTGTTCACAAGATGTATCAGATGCAGTAGCAAACAACATCGACTTCGAAAAGAAAGTAACTATTAAAGGTGAGTTCGAGTACAAAGAACACAAGTCTCAGCGCATCTTGGTGAAACACACAACGCCCTAACTGGCGTTCTTTTTTATTTTTAATATACACAAAAAACAATGAAGGCCACCCATTCAGTAGCATTAATAGTAACTCTTCTCCTGGTAGCGGGCTGCGGTAGCAGTACTCCTTCCTCAAATAGCGATGATACCTCCTTTAGGACAGGAGCACAGGGCCTAGAATTGAATCTACCTGCTACAACACCTACTAAATTCATTGAAGGATCAGGTGCAGAAGAAATGATCCTTGAAATCCACAATAGAGGCGCATTTCCTCAAAGCAGCGAAATAGGCCGATTGAGAGCCTCTGTTTGGGCAGGAGGCTACGACCAAAACCTACTTACTATTAAACACAAGAGCAGCGAAATATCGATCGACATGTTGGAGATAGATGGCGCAACAGATTTAGTATTAGAAGGCAGGAGTGTGTACAATTCCGAGGGGGGCTATAAACCATTCATCCTGGAAATAGATCCAATAAACGTACCAGATGGAGTTTCCAGATACTCTCCTACGATAAAATTCGCAACTGGATTTACGTATGCAACCACTGCATCCGTCCCGATTTGTTATGATCCAAATCCGCAGAGCACACGACAGTTGGAAAAGCCTTGCAAATTTACCGAATCAATATCGTTAAGCGATCAGGGGGCACCCATCGCAGTTACAAGCATCGAACAAGATGTAGTAGGTGGAAATGATGGAAAGGTTTTGTATCGAATTTTCTTAGAGAACAAAGGATCAGGTAAGATTGTGGACCCTTCTATCGCATTGGAGACTAATCCATTTAAAGATGGATATAGACTCAGTGAGCTAAATAATGTTTTTCTCGCAGAGTTTAGAGTTGGTGCAGCAGAAGCCAAAGTATGTAGGCCAGTGATCATTAAAATGATCGATGGAAAAGGTGTTAGTTTTTGTGAATTTCTGAAAACGGAAATCAATCCCAACCATCAAGCTATCGAAACGCCCGTAACAGTAGTGTTAAGATATGGCTACACCCACATAATAGAAAAGAAAATTAATATCGAAGAAGGAGTTAGTATTGCTGCAGGGGCAGGGGCAGGAATTCCAGAAGATATCCTAGTGTGAGCAATCTACTTCTCACCAGCCAAACAAAAACGAGCCAAAAGACTTTCTAACTGAACATACTCGTCACTGCCTTCAGTCAACCTAAATTCTATCTCGCCACAATCAGCATACAACTGCATCTTAGCACGATTATCCATCTCCAAATCCAGAACCTGCTTCTGCATCTGTTTAATCATATCGATACCACTTAACCCATAAGCAAGCATCACATCCAACAGCTTCTTGCGAGCATCAATAAAATTATTAGCGAGAGCCAGCTTCAACACATCCGCAACCTCAGTAGGATTAGCGACCGCTGCAAACGAATGCACCATCTTCTCATCTATCTTCGAAGACAACGCAGCACAACCCTGTAACAACGTAGAAACACGCCTACAATCACCTTCAGCGATGTCTATGAGCGAGTCCTGCGCGCCAGGAGTGATCGTTACACCTTCATCCTTTACAATTCTATCAACAACATCCTTCAGTTCTGATGCAGATAACGGCTTAAACCGAAACACAGCACATCTACTCTGCACCGGATCGATGATTTTAGAAGAATAATTACAAGATAAAATAAAACGAGTAGTCGTAGTATATTGCTCCATAGTACGCCTAAGAGCCTGCTGCGCCTCTCGCGTTAGAGCATCACACTCATCCAAGAAAATAATCTTAAAGGGAACATCGCCCAATGCACGGGTACGAGCAAAATCCTTCACCTTAACCCGAATAACATCAATACCTCGCTCATCCGAAGCATTCAACTCGATAAAATTCTGCTGCCACGTATCACCAAACAACTGCCGAGCAACAACCAATGCCAATGTAGATTTCCCAACACCTGGCGGACCCGCAAACATCAAATGAGGCATATTCCTCTGATCAACGAATGCCCTTACACGTTCAACAATACCTTTCTGGCCCCTTACCTCGGCAAACGTGTGCGGCCTATATTTTTCAGTCCAGATAGCATGATCCATAAGAAAAGGAATTCGTCTCTGTTTATATCAATTTAGATAATATCTTCTTCAGCAATAACCAAGAAGTCGCCCATCGCAATGACAGCTGAAAAAGGAATCAAAATGTTACCTTCCTTATCCTTTTCAAGCTCTAATTTCTGAGTGTAAGAAGTGGGACTCTTAATGATGATGTGAATAAGTTCTCCAGACCGACTTTCGAAAATAAGATCTCCTACCTCACCGAAACGCTTTCCCGTTTTTGAAACAACGGTCTTGCCAATTAAATCCTTTGAAAAAGTCTTATGATCGTCTGCCATGTAAATTCCCCCAGATACAAATTCGTATAATGGTATAGTAATGGTACCTGCAGTAATATATAAAGGTTTTGTTTTTTATTCTTGAGTGGTACTAGGGCGCTTTTCCGTCAGTAGAGCCTGAATTTTGAGTGGATTATAACACTCTTGTTTCAGTCCACAACCACTACATTTATTACGATTTTCAACAAAATCAGGAACCTCCCAGCTATCGAGAAGCGAAGTAACTGTAGTAATCAACGCTCGCACCTCGTCATGCGTGAACGGATTAAAAGCAAGGTGTCTTCGTTCGTTGGTATCCAGATATTTTACAAATCCTTCCTTAATCGTTGTCTGAAACTTCTCCTGCAACAACAATGCATACGTAGCAATCTGAATCTCATGTCCCGGCCACACACCCTCCTTCGGCATCTTACCCGTTTTCAATTCCACCGGAACATATCCCTGTTCGTACACCTCAATCTGATCCACAATACCTCGAATCCCCAATGAAGTGGACTCCACCCTAATCTCGGTCTGAATTTTTGGAGTGAGTCTCTTCCACAACTCCTTGCCATATACTTCATGTCGCTCCATAAAACCATAAACGACCGCAGCACGTTCATCAAATTCTACAATAACTAAAGGAAGCGTCTTCACGAACAGCTCCTCACCATCCACGCCAAATTTCGCAAGCCTACTCTTGTAGCTTTCAACCTTTTTCTGCAAACAATCCCTGCACGCCTTCCGATACAGCGACTGAACATCTGCCAGCGTAAATCCCTCAGAAATCTGAGAAACAATAAGCTCCTCCTGCAACACCACCGCCTCGTATGTCTCATGCCGAACAGAACCCTTGGCTAAAGCAGGCTTATACGGCTCCCTTAACCCTAAAACACGCTCCAAATACAATTTACGAGCACAGTACTGGTAAGAAGAAAGATCGGTAACGCGAAGCATAACATCAGCGAATCCGCCCCGACTTATAAAATTCACGATGAATCCAAATCACAAACCCAATAATTTAAATAACCGCCATCAGCCTCTACCACTATGGACATAAAAGACAAACTAGCCATCCTTAAACGAAACATCGAAGAGATTGTACCAGAGGAATCCCTAGAAAAACTACTCAAAGAGAAAAAACAACCCGTAGCATTCATCGGCATGGCATGCACCGGTAAGATCCACATCGGCTACTTCATCCCGTTAATCAAAATTAAAGACTTCCTAGCT
>CAZBLF010000032.1:0-12973 GCA_964492935.1 uncultured Methanosarcinales archaeon | reverse complement strand
GGAAAAGGCTACTTTATGGCAAAGCACAAAGATCGTTCAACCTGTGGCCATTCTGGATACACCGAATTCCCATCAAGCGAAAAGAGCGAAGGCGAAGCAAAGGACGGAGCAAAGCCCGAAGCAAAAGAAGCTAAAGAAGAAAAAGCTGAATCCAAGGAAGAATCAAAACCTGAAGCTAAAGAATCAAAAGAAGAATCCAAACCCGAAGCTAAAGAAGAACCTAAAGAAGCTAAAGAAGAAGCTAAGGAAAAGTCAGAATAACACCATTCTACGCCAAATTCTACACAAACCTAAAATCCCTGATTTTTGGCCTTTTACGTTAAAAGTTGCAAAAAGTTTATATACCAAATGGGCCTATTTCATCAATTAAGGGGATTTAGGAGCACTATAAACTAAAGCTCATATACTAAACGTAGGTGGAAAAAATGACAGAAGTAGAATTTTACGACGTAAAAACAAAGGACAAGTTTAAGACAAGCGATTTTGAAGTACGAGAGAAGACTTCAACAAACGAAAACACAGGAAACACCACAACCAGATTTTTTGCAGTAGCAAAATCACCAGCTGGAACCCACGAATGTTGGAGAGTACTTGGCAAAGATGACGCTGAGAAGTACCAGGCTGAAGCAAAGAAAGCTGCATAAGCAGCCTCTTTTTCTTTTCTTTTTTTACTGAACACTACACCATCTAACAACTAGAAAGGTTTATAAATAGTGAACATTTTCTACAGGTATGGAAATACAAAAGATATTCACAAAACACAACCTCAGAATTCTCCAATTACTAGAACAAGGCCCCTCCCATCTCAGAGAAATCGCCGATAAACTAGAGATTTCACCCGCAAAAGTACACACCGCAATCAATATCTTCAGCAAACACAATCTCATCAATGAAAAGAAAGACAAAAACAGAAGAGTCATCACCCTAAACACGATAAGCGATCTTCTAAAGGGACTCGACAACATGCTCAACAACCAGCAACAGAGAGAAGACACCAGTATCGATCTTTTTGACACCATCTCACCCTTAGATTTCAGATATTATGGAAGAAACGAAAAAGTAAGGAAAAAGCTGCAACCCTACCTGAGCGAACAAGCCTTCGTACAGTATCTAGCAAAAGCTGAGGCAGCCCTAACCAACACCCTAGCCGAAATGAAAATCTGCAGCAAAGAAATCGCCTGGGAAGTCAATAAAGCTGCAACCCAAATTACCGCACAAGAAGTCTACAAAGAGGAAGATCGAATTAAGCACAATATCCGAGCATTAGCAAATGCAATCAGAGATAGAGTCTCAGAAACTGCAAAACCGTACGTCCATTTCACCACAACCTCGCACGACATCATCTGTACCGCAGATGCAGCGAGATGCAAGGATTTCGCTCTAGAAATTCTAGTCCCAGCACTCCAACAATTAACACAATCACTCATCCATCTCGCAGAAAGAGAACGCAACACACTACAAATTGGACGTACTCATGGCCAACACGCAGAACCCATCACCTTCGGCTTCGCCATCGCACAATACGTTTCAAGAGTAGGATCAAGAATCAAGCAAATACAAAAAGCTGCAAAAAACCTAAGAGGAAAGATCGCAGGAGCCGTAGGAGCGTACAATGCATCCACGCTTTTCTTTGACGACCCAGAAGACTTCGAACGTAAAGTTCTAGCTAAAATGGGTCTTAAACCCAGCCCCATCAGCACTCAAGTAGTCGAAGCAGAGTACTTCGCAGATTTCATGCATTCAGTAACGAGCTGCTTCGGCGTCCTAGCAAATCTAGCAGATGATATGCGCAATCTCCAACGAACCGAAATAAGTGAGGTAGCAGAACTCTTCGAAGCTAAACAAGTCGGCTCTTCAACCATGCCCCACAAAAGAAACCCCATCAATTTCGAGAACGTAAAGAGCATGTGGAAAGTCTTCATGCCGCGCATGTCCACACTCTACATGGATCAAATCTCAGAACATCAGAGAGATCTAACCAATAGCGCCTCCCAAAGATTTGTAACAGAATCATTAGCAGGACTCTACCTCTCAACAACCCGATTACAACGAACCATGAGTAAATTAGTGGTAGATAAACCCAACCTAGAAAGAAACTTCGATCTCCATAAAGATTTAATCACAGCAGAACCCGCCTATATCCTGTTAGCAGCACATGGCCATCCCGATGCGCATGAGTATGTGCGTGAATTAACACTGCAAGCACAAAAGACAAAGAAATCCTTTAGCGAATTGCTCTTTAAAGACAAGCAAATCAAACCATATCTAGCAAAATTCAACAAAACCCAACTAGAAATCCTAAAAAAACCCGAAAACTACACCGGAATAGCCGCTTCTAAAGTAGAAAAGATCTGCAGCTTCTGGAAGAAAGAACTCAAACTCTAACCCAACTTCTTATTCTTCTTAACCGCAGCATCTAACGTAGAACTAAACACTTTCTCCAATCCACTTTTCTCCAACACCTTTCGACCTTCAATAGTTGAACCACCTGGACTAGAAACCATGGTAATCAGATCATCCGCCGACATTCCCGTCTTCTGCATTTGTATTGCTGTCCCGCGAGCAGTCTGCAACATCAATTTCCAAGCTAACTCAGAAGATAAACCCTGTTTTGTAGCAGCCTTTACAAAAGTCTTAAACAAATAAGCCATAAACGCAGGACCGCTACCAGATAAAGCAGAAACAACATCAATATCTTTCTCATTAACCTTAACTGCAACCCCGGCAACATTCAACAACTCATCAATCTGTTGAGCCTCTTTTTTAGTAACCTTTGAACCAAGTGCATAACCAGCAGCCATCTCGCCTACCAAACACGGAGTATTCGGCATCACACGAATAACAGAACAATCCAATACCGATTCAAGTGTTTTCAACGTAACACCAGCAGCTATAGAAACAATTAATGTACCAGCAACATGATCCTTGATTTCATCCAAAACACTCGCAACATCTTTCGGTTTAACACAGATAAACACAATCTCAGATTCCTGCACAACCGAAACGTTAGACTGCGATACCAAAACCTCCACCTTACCCCGCAAATGCTCCAATTTCTCAGCACTTTTATCCGAAACCGATATTTCATCAGCTACAGAAGAAAAAGCAGCAGCCAAGGCCGAAGCCATATTCCCAGCGCCAATAAAACCAATTTTTCCGCCCATACTCCATTAAGATGACTTCCATTTTATAATGCTTTTGCACAACGAAGAGACTCAACACATACTTAGTGTAAAAGTACCACTATGTAATGACAAAAAAGCAGTATCTTTAAAAAGAAACTCCAACATGTATGCTATAATGGGCGATAAGCAATACGTATCAAAGTATTTGGAAAATGAGTGGAAAGCCAAGTTTGGTGTTTTACCCGAAAACGATATCAATTTCACAGGATTCCTAGACCAAGATTCCACATTTTATAGGAAAAACAACGAATTTAGCCTAAGAGGCTCCACCTATGCAATGAGGGTTCCCAAATCAGTAGGTACTGAAAACAGATACTTCAAAAGAGAGGAGTTTATCGACGGAGTAAATCTTACTCATCCCGAAGAGCTCGAGCAACGAGGACACAATCTCCAAGAAATAGTCGCCACCATCGCGCAAAATTATGTGAAACAAATCGAAAGGGGCCACGTTCATTCCGACGTACATCCAGGAAATTTCAGAGTAACAGATGATAAGGAAATCGCAATACTAGACAGAAATTACTTCCTAGAACTAACGGTGGGAGAGCGATTATTGCTGAGAAACATCGCCACAGGCTCACCCAAAAAGAGAGCGAAGGCCATGGCCAACTATCTTGCATCTCACAATACTGCCCCAATCACTGATGAATTTAGACAAGAACTCACAGACGTATTCTCACAACACCAGGACGTCCAATATCTACGAAACATGCTCCACACCATTAGACGCAACAACTTGGCCCTACCGCTCCATATGACGCTTATAGCAAAAAACATGATGGGTCTTAATAGTCTTGCAGAGACCGCAGGATTCTCATTAGGGGATGCACTCGTCTACAAAGCATAATGCTTTTGCTCCCCATTCAAAAGATAATTTTATATAGCATCACAATACAACAAACCTATGGAAAAAATAACCTTATTCGCAAACGAAAGCTGCCCGTACTGTCAGAGAGTAATAGCTACATTAAAACAACACAACAAAGAGTACGAGTTCGTAGAAATTCCTATGGATAGAGAAGAACGACCTGCTACAAAATACAAAGACACCACATTTGGAGAACTCTTCGACAACAACATCAGTATTCCTAAAATGATCATCGAACAAACAAAATTCACCGACAGCCAGGACATGATCGACCATCTAGACAATGAATGATGCACTTCTAGCAATTCTCTCTGTAATAGGATTATTAGCAGTCTACTGGGCATTAATGGGACAATGGAAGCACAACGCACAATTCGCACCTAAAGAAGAAAATCATCCAAAAAAACATCCTAAAGAGTGAACCAAAACTATTTATATCACCCTACCCTACCTCATTTACAAAAAGGGTGAAACAATAAAACCAAAATTGCTTCTTTTCGATCTCAGCGGAGTTCTCTTCGATGTAGATCAGGCGTCATGCGCAGCCATCAAGAAAACCGCAGAGTTCTTTCTCGGACGAAACCTGGACGACGACATCATCACCCAGTCTCCCGGCAACGGTTTAGACGAATGCTACGAAGCCTGCGAAAAATTAATTATCAATAATGGTGGACATTCCATAAGAGCACATTCCATCACCAAAAAATTCCAAGAATACTACCAAGGAAGAAATTTCAACGGCTATATTCTAGATGAAAAGCCACTCGTAGACGAAAAACTGCTCAAAACACTGAGACGCTACACCCTTGCAATAGCAACCGAGCGCGGTGACAAGGAAGCAGAATTCTGCCTAGAGAAAGCAGGACTCCTACCCTATTTCACCCACATCGTCAGCTACAATAATCTAGAAGAAGAAGCCCCACCCGCATCCTACATCGAGAAATCCATAAAAAAGCTCAAGGCAACTAAAGAGTCAACCCTCTTCATCGGCGGTCATTCCAATGGACTTCAAGTCTCCCAAGAACTTTCAATCCCCTATGTAGCAGTCATCCAGGGAAAAGAAAACAAACAGCTCATGAAAGAACAAGGAGCACATGCCGTCCTCAGTTCAATCAAAAAAATCAAAGATGTTTTATAGCAGTACAAAATTCTAACAACATGATTCCAATCCTAGATTTCGATGGAGTAGTAGTTGATAGTGTTTTAGACGGCTTCATCATCTCCTACGACACCTTTCTCAAGGAGTTTAAAGACGCAAAGAAAGATTTCCTAGTAAAAGACATGCACGAACTACAAAAAACGAACCCTCAACAGATTGAACAATTCAGAAAACTAAGACCCTTCCTCAAATACGGCGGAGACTACATCCTCATGCATTACGCCATCGACAAACAACTACAAATAACAACAATGCAACAATTCACCGAGTTAAGAGAGCAATTCAAAGACAAGATTGACAAATGGTCATACGAGGTACATGTAAGTAGAGACCTCATCATGAAAGACGATCTAGAAGGATGGATGCACCTCTCCCCACCCTTCAAAGAAATAATGCAATTAATGAACACCACAAAAAACAAACTCTACATCGCCAGCGCAAACGAAAAAAAGACCATCATCGAAATGCTCAACTTCCACAATATCAAATTTCCACAAGAAAACATCTTCGACTGCAACTTCGCAAAAGAAAAAGTGAAAATCATGGAGCACATCAAAAACCTAGAACAATGCGATTTCAACAACCTACTCTTCATCGATGACCAAGTAGAACACTTAAAAAACACGAAACATCTCGGAATCCAAGTAGGCCTAGCAACCTGGGGCTACTGCAACGAGCAACAACAAGAGGAAGCCAACAAAAACAACATCCCTCTTCTCGATCTACAAACCATCAACTTCTAAAATCGATTGTATAACCAAACAACAATCCATCCGCCGATAAATGCATCGACAAAGCCGTAAAACATCCCGATAAGTGATCCAAGCACCGAAACAGTGTAGCCCGGATACAAAGATATCAGAATATCAGTAAATGCACTTCCATATCCCGAGAACACAAGCGCCAACAACGTAATAAAAAACACGCCCAATCCCCATACTAATCCAACGGCCATTCCAGCCGCAACCGGTTTTGCTTTTCCCATGTTTCCACCTCTATTGCTATTACAAATGATAAACCTAATTACTACCAAACGGACTAGGAAAGTGGAGAAGACGAGCATAGGCAATTGCGTCCTCCTTTGCCTGAGTCGCTTCACGTTGATCGTCCACCTTACTCCGTGTCACTGCATCTAGCATAAGATCGGTAAGAACTTCCCTGTTAGGAGCATGAAGAAAATTTCTTGCCAAATCATTCATGCCTTCTACATAATAGGGAAAAATTCGTGAAAGCTCAGAATACACCTCTCGATCGTAAGAGGAAGTATATCTGAAGCGCGACAACGTGTAATAACAAGATTCTCCAAACGAGGAAGTTGACGGATCCGCGTCAGGAAAAGTGCCTGCCCAAAACAGACTATGATCAGCAATATAGCGGTGAAGTGCCATGACCGATCTAGAATCGGAGGCATCCTTAAGTAGAACATCAACCATGTATACTGGGTCAACACTACTAGCCGCATCCTCAGATCCCTCCCTAAAGCGACGCACCGCCTCAGGAGCGCTGTCCGTCCTCGTAAAACTATCAAGTAATCGACCAATATACGAAATGGTATCCGGATTGTTATGTCTCCTATCCACATAAAAAGTCTTAATCGCTAACAACATAAGGAGACTATCCAACGGAAACTGAACTATTGTTGTTGGATCCTCATAAATCTCCCGAGTTAACTTATCAACCGAGTTTGTAAAATCCGGATTAGCAAGATTTTCGGCCATAGTCCCATTAGCCATATTCCAGATAACTGCTCCCAGGTTTGCTTGCATCGTGTCCATAGTAATTCTCCTAAATCCTAACTCAATAAGCGCGGCAACGCCGTCGCCACAACATGCAATCCAAATCCAAATGCCAACACACCAAAATAGATGGGCTTGCTCCACGCCAACACCTTTTTCCCATCCAACTGCCAGATAGGAATCATATTGAATAATGCTAACCACGTATTAATCATAAATCCATACCGAGCAAACGTCGACATAAAGCCACTAGGATACACAGAAAATAAACCTAAGAACACAACTGCCAAAACCAAGTTCGTAACCGGACCCGCAACCGCAATCTTGCCATTCCGTCTTCTACCAACCGGACCCGCAATTATCACCGCACCAGGCGCAGCGAAAATAAAACCAAGAAAACTAAGTAAAACCGCCATCATCAACATCCCGTTAAAAGCCCGAAACTCAGCATAACACCCAAAGCGCTGCGCAACGATCTTATGCGCAAGCTCATGTAAGATAAACCCAATTCCTACCGTCAATGCCGAAATAACAAAAAAACCAGAAAATGCTTCATTAAGAAACGAACCGGACAACACCATAGCAAACGCAAACGAAATAACAATCCACGCTTTAATTAAATCTCTAATCTCATGACGCGACGTAGCAATCTTTCCAATTTGTATGGGCTTAGCCCCATGCATAGGATAGGCCTGGTTCATCGTCTATCACGACGCATCTTCGCACAAAGCCGTTCCAACGTATCAATTTTCCGCATCAGTTCCAATTTCTCCCTATCTCCACGTTCAAGCAACTTAGCATAACTCTCTAACTGGAAATCTTCTTTTTTAATACTTTTGCTAATATCCCTGAATGTTTCCAATTCACCGCCCAATGAAGCAGTCTGACTAACCAATGTAGACAACTGATTGTTCATCTTATCGTACGTTTCAGCATCATGCTTCACCTGATCCATCTGCAGTTGCAATTCTTTATCCAACTCCTCCTCAAACTTCTTCATGATCTTACCTTGTAATTGAGATTTCAACAACTTAAAATCATATACCTCGCGCTCAAAATCCTCTTTCGCCTCACTAATAACTCGCAAATCTGCCTTAAACGTAACCAAGAACTCATTCTGCTGCTCCCGCACCTCGGCCAGCTGTCTACCTAATGCTAAAACCCCATCCGATAAAGAAGTAACCGAAGCCGCCTGATCCGCCACACTCTTCCGCACCGTATCAAGATCGTCCTTAACCTGCATCAAACCCTTAATACGTTGAATCATAGAGAAAGTGAATCTAGAAAAGTATAAAAAACTGCCTAAACATCAACAAAGATTCGGTGCTTCTCGTCACCCTCAATCTCCTTCAAAATACGCCTCAAAAGAGTCCTTTCAGGATCAGGCATCAAAGCTACTCGTTTCTTCAAATCTTCAAAACTCTTAAAGTCTTCATCATCCCGAGCCTCGATAATCTCCCACATGTGTTTTTTACCTAATCCCGGCAATAACTCAAGCTGGTGCATTCTAGTACCGAGAGGCCGAGCCTTATTAAAAAAGTCAATAAAATACGATTCATTCTTCTTGATAATATCCTTAATCACGAATTCTAGTTCCGACTTAGCCGTCTGTGTCAACTTATCTACAGGCAACTTACCCGAAATATGATGAATCTGATCGCGCTTTCCCTCTCCAATGTACACCTCTTGAAACGCCTTCAAATGTACATCCTTCTTAGGAACTAATTCCAATAAAACAAAACGTTCCTTTCCAAGTGCCTGTGCAATCGGTGTTTTCAAATGAATAGGCCTATCATCAAAGGGATAGCCGTTTGGCAAGAAATCTAAGATAATCGCAACTTCCTCTTTCCTGGTTTCTTGAACTTCTTCCATCTGTTTCACGTATAAATAGGATAACGAATAAAGTATATAAGTTTTGTGCTACTGCACAAAAAAGAACGCTATTTGATGGCTTCAACAATCTTCTTAAGATTGTCAGCATTCACCGTTAGCGGATATCCTTGCAGAACCATTTTCAGATCCTCTACCGTCTCAGGTTTATTATCAACAATCTTAACAATGTGCAAATCCTTTAACCTTGGCACACCTAAATCAACAATTTTCTTGATAAGAGCTTTATTATCTCCTTCAACACCAATCTGCTCTAAATACTCTTTAGTTCTATTACTTCGAAACCCAAGCTCCTTATCTCTTTTCTTAATACTCTCAAGTTCAGACTTTAACTCAGTAAGATCAATAGGTCTCTCCTCAATAATTTCAAACGTTGACATGTTTCATACCCTCCAAGTGTATAGGGTGAACAATCAGCTGCTTCGCCTTACCACCATCTTTGAATGCTACTAAGTAACATCTACCACGTTTACTCTCTACAATTCCTGATTTACCATAAAAGCGATAATCATACATACCTTCATTAACCGCAGGCTCCACCGACAAACGTACTTTTGTTCCAGTTTCAAAGGTCTGAAAGTACTTACTAATCGAAACCTTACCCTTCTTCCTATAGTGCTTAGTAGACAAGTGTCGCGTCTTACGTCTTTTTCCGCCTTTTCTCTGCATAGTAAGACTCAGAGTAGCCGACCCATTTATAAACATTTGTTTTCCTCGCACATTTCGCGAGGGAAGGAAATGTGCTCAATAACTTCCAGTTATTGACATGTTTGGGTACAACTACACATCCCACCAAACCCACGAAAAGTTTATATACTTCACTTTACTGTAGCAACGCTAGTGGGGAGTAAATGAAAAATAAAGTAACCATGATCCTAGCGCTCGTACTTCTTTCAACGCTAGCTACCGCCTTCCCCTTTGATGTGTCAACTGAAGCCCAAGAAAGCGTCATCACCGCATCTCAAGAAGCTAAATACACGGTTACCATTCAAAACAACCTCTCAACGGAAGAAATTATCAGATTAAAAACACTAGATTTTCCGCTCTGGGACATCACCACGAAACCACTCACCAGCCCTATTACAGTAACCGTACCTCCAAACGGAGAAAACAGTATTGACATTTACATCAAACCGGTACAACAAAACGAAATCGGAGCCTACAACGTCAACCTGCAGGTAAAGAACGAGCGCCTCAATCAAGAAAAAACAGTACCTATTCGAGTAACCATCGTCTCACCCGAACCCGGGAAATATCAAGACACCGTTATCGGATCCCTCATCATTGAAAATCAATTAAATCCTTCTAAGGAAATTCCTATCAAAGTGCGCGTAGACAACCAAAACGCAATCGACTATGAAGAATTAAAAATCACCGTCGAAAGCACATTATTCAGCCACGAAATAAAGATCCCGCTCGGAAAGAAGGAAAAGAAGACCATTTCCTTTATCAAAACCATCGACCCCCAGACCCCGCCTCAAATCGATACAGCCGTCCTCAAAGTCATGTACGGCGACCGAGTATTAGATACCAAGGTACAACGCATTCAGATCAATAAATTCCGAAGAATAAGACCATACGATGAATCCACCTCCACCGTTCTCAAGCAAACACGCGTCATTCGCTACAAGAATGAAGGAAACGTAAGATATGAGGGACTCGTAAAAATTCCAACAACATTAATTGAACGCCTCTTCCTTTCCTCATCACCCCGCGGAACCTTCATTAATTCCGAGGAAGGCAGATTCTTATCCTTAGATGTCGCACTCGACCCCGGAGAGGAATTCACCTGGAGAATAACGAAGAATTACCTTGCACTGGTCGCAATCCTCTTTTTCCTTGGCATTGGAGCACTCTTCTACTTCAGCTATCGCGCAAAAGTAGACATGAAAAAACTCGCAACCCAAATTGAATTCAAAGAAGGCGGCGTCTCAGAAATGAAATTCATGATCAACATCCATAATCGCGGCAAGACAACGGTAAAAGAAATCGAAGTCCTCGATCGAATTCCGAATATCGCAGATTTACAAGGCGACATCTCCATCGGAACCTTAAGACCCATCAAAATAAAGAAGCACGACCAAAAAGGAACCATCCTCAAATGGGTCATCGACGAACTCGGTCCAGGCGACGAGCGCGTCATCACCTACAAAATAAAGTCACACCTTCCCATCATTGGCGAATTTAAATTAGCACAAGCCGTAGGCAGCTACAACGTCAACCGCAAGAAACAAATCATCCATTCCAATAGTCTAGATATTTCTCCGCAGGCATAATTCTACTCAGAACGAATAATCTTCAACAATTCCTTTTTCTTCTCATCAAGCATCTCTTTAGTAGCAGCCTCAACATTCAACCGCAAAAGAGGCTCAGTATTCGAAGCACGCACATTAAACCACCACTCATCGAAATCAATGCGCAATCCATCTAAACTAGAAGGGACGCCCGATTCATAATGCGAACGAAGAGCATCCATCACTTTCTCAACATCCAGAACCTTACTATTAATCTCTCCCGAATGAAAGTAGACGTGCAGGTGTGAAACTAACGAAGACAACAACTCATCCTTTCTACACAACAACTCAATCACCTTCAACGCAGCAATAATTGCAGAATCGGTATAGTAATTGTCCTTAAAGTAAAAGTGACCCGACAACTCACCAGCAAAAACAGCTTTTTCCCGACGCAACTGCTCCTTAATGAATGCATGCCCGACTCGCGACATATGTGCCGTCCCGCCATCCTGTTCAATGATTTCAGCCACAATACGGCTACTCCGTAAATCATAGAGAAACGTCTCCCCCTGCTTATCAGCTAAAATATCTTGGGCAATCAAACACGTAATAAAATCGCTTGGAACGCGATTACCCTTTTCATCAACAAAAAACACTCTATCGGCATCCCCATCAAATGCAATCCCCAAATCTGCCTTTTCCTTAACCACACGCTTCTGCAATGCAGCCGTATTTTCCTCTCGCAGCGGATCAGCCTCATGATTCGGAAATCGACCATCTAAATCAGTATACATCTCAATAATCTTACACCCAATTCCAGATAAAATCTTCTTCGTCTCTAATCCACCCATCCCATTCGCAGCATCCACAACAATCTTTTTACCCTTGACACCATGCACAAAACTCAGGACGTGCCGCTTATACGCAGTCTGCATATCCTTCTTCTCAACCGTTCCCGCTGACCCAGCGGTAATAAAGTCACCATCACGAACTCTTCTCTCAATATCTCGAATACCGGTATCTCCACTAATAGGGATAGCATCCTCACGAGTCATCTTAAACCCATTATATGCAGCAGGGTTATGTGAGGCCGTAATCATAATACTGCCATCTACCTGCAATGTTCCACAAGCAAAATACACCATCGGCGTCGAAACAACACCAATGTCAATCACCTTGGCACCCGCCTCCGTCAATCCACGAAGTAGCGCCTCATTCAACTCCTCACCACTGCTACGCATATCTCGACCCACTACCACGGTTTTAGCAGCCAGAAAACTAACAAATGCTCGTCCTATGTTGTAGGCATGCTCAGCAGTCAACTCACCACCATACACTCCCCTAATATCATATGCCTTGAATATCGTCATAAACCAACAGAAAAGAAACCTCTTAATAAACGTTTCTAGAACAAATATGTGCATAGCTTCCTTAGGTCAAAATTCATTCAGATAAACAGCGAGTGCGTCGCGAGGGGACGCTCCATCGGGAACGCAGCACCTAATAATCAAAGGACTCGAATTTTGAAGACGCTAAGCACATTATAGAACAAAGAAAAAAATAAAAAAAAACGTGTAGAAAGATCCACACGCAAAGTAGCCAACTTAATGCTCTATGAGAAAAACCCTTATTTAAATGTTACGCTACGAAGCAAACACCGTCTGCACTTTCTTAGCAGACGTACTGACATTGCTCTCCCGTAATCGACTCACCACATCCACATACGGCATCACACGAGCATCAATAGAGCCATACAATTTCTTTCCACGCGCCGTCAACATCAATTCCTTATTCTTATACACAATCAACTTTTTCTTTTCCAGAATCTCCAAATTCTTATACAATGCCCGCGACTGCTTCCGTGCAAACTCAGCCTTCTTCACCAACCCAATAAACGTAGC
>CAZBLF010000031.1:0-12990 GCA_964492935.1 uncultured Methanosarcinales archaeon | reverse complement strand
AGCCTTCAAACGGTCTGGGTGAAGCCGGATCCTTTTGTGATTGAGGTGTTGCCGAGTCACGCTATCTTACATATCGAATCTGTAACCACGATACCGAGTCAGTTGCATCAGGGCAGTGAGGCGAAGTTGAGGGTTGAATTGGTAAATCTTGCATCAGCCTTTTTTAGAAATATTCGTGTTGTGTTGAATCTGGATGGTTTGCCGATTGCGACATTGCGAGGAACCAATGAAGAGGTTGTTTCCTTCTTGGATGCCGGTGAGCGTACTACTTTGGAATTTACGGTTGTGGCTGAACCGGATGCAGCGTCTTCCTTATACAAACTTCCTGTTGAATTGACGTATAACGATCGGTTGGGAACTATCTACACTCGAAATGATACGGTAGGTATCATTATTGGAGGGGTTCCTGAATTATTGGCGTATGTGGATACATCTGACGTGTATGGTTCCTCACAAACAGGTGAGGTAACGGTTCGTTTTGTGAATCATGGCGTCACGGATATTAAATTTTTGAGGGCTTCGGTGCTTGAAAGTGATACCTATGCGGTGTTGTCGCAGCCCGAAGTGTATGTGGGTAACGTGGATAGTGATGATTATGAAACTGCTTCTTTTGATCTTGCGCTTGAACGTGTGAAGGGTAGTCAGGTGGGTGTTCCGTTGTTGCTTGAATATCGAGATGCTAATAATAATCTGTTTGAGGAGCAGGTTGATGTGGTTCTTCGCTTATATAGTTCATCCCAGGCTAAGAAGCTTGGCTTAAAGGAAGGTAGCGGCTTTGGTGGATTCCTCATCATGTTACTTATTGTGGGAGGGGGACTGTATGGCTACCGTAGATGGAAAAAGAAAAAGAAATGAGGTTGCTGGATGTTCCAGGATTATCTCTCTTTCTGCATAGACAATTTACGTAGTAGAAGATTGCGCAGCTATCTGACGCTATTAGGTATTTTTATTGGAATTGCTGCGGTTGTTTCTTTGATTTCATTGGGCGAGGGTCTGCGTTCAGGTATAAATTCACAATTCGGTTTTCTGAGTCCTGATTTGATTAGGGTGAGTATAGGAAATAGTTTAGCACCTCCTGGAACTACGGTGGTTGCCAATCCGTTAACGCAATCTAATGTCGAGGGCATTGAGCATATTCAAGGGGTGAGGATGGTTGCTGGGAGATTGACGCGACCCGGTAGTTTACGATTTAACGATCAGATTGGTTTTGGGATAGCTCTCAGTATGCCGGATGGAGAGGATCGGGAGGAGATTGAGGAGGCTATAAATTATGAAGTTGTTAAGGGTAGATTATTGAGAGATGGTGATGGTAATTCAGTGGTTGTTGGGAGCGCAGTGGCTGAAGAAGATTCATTTGGCAAAGAGATTTTGCCGGGTGCAAAGGTTGAGATTGAGGGTAAACCGTTCAAGGTGGTTGGTGTGTTGAAGAGTCAGGGAAGCTTTCTTTTTGATGGCTCTATTGTATTGAATGAGGAGCCGATGCGAGATCTTTTTGAGATTCCGAAAGAGCAGTACGATATGATTGCGATACGGGCTGAAGATAAAGATGAGGCAGAGGAGATTAGGGATTCTGTTGAAAGATTTTTGCGCAAGGAGAGAGATGTTAAGGAAGGAGAGGAGGATTTTGGTGTTGAAACGGCTGCGGCTGCGATTGAGAACATCAATTCTATCTTGTTGGGAATTAATATTTTTGTTATTATTATTGCTAGCATTTCTTTGATTGTTGGAGGGATAGGGATCTTGAATACTATGTACACCTCGGTATTGGAGAGAACTAAGGAAATTGGTATCATGAAATCGATTGGTGCTAGGAATAGTTCTATTTTTTTGTTGTTCTTTTTGGAATCGGGTTTGTTAGGTATTGTAGGAGGGATTGTCGGGGTGGCAATTGGTGTTATTGGCGCTTCGAGTATGGCTGCTCTCGGAAGTATTGCATTGGGTAGCGATCTTATTCAGGCTCAGTTTAGTGTTGGACTCATTGTAGGGGCTTTATTGTTTTCTTTTGTTATTGGGGTGGTGTTCGGGATTACTCCAGCGATGCGGGCTGCTAAATTGCCTCCGGTAGATGCGTTGAGGGCTGGTAAATGAATATGGATTTATTGGTGTATTCGTTGCGTAATATTTGGGAACGTAAGATGCGGAGTTTTTTGACGGTGCTTTCTATTCTTATTGGGATTATGGCGATCTTTGCACTTGTTAGTTTTGGTCAGGGGATGAAGCAGTATATTGATGATTTCTCTAAGGAGTTG
The DNA here is from genome assembly GCA_964492935.1 of uncultured Methanosarcinales archaeon. Lineage (GTDB taxonomy): Archaea > Nanobdellota > Nanobdellia > Woesearchaeales > JACPBV01 > JAQBWB01. The sequence goes on along the minus strand of CAZBLF010000031.1, from coordinate 10,741 downwards.
GGGACGGATAAGCTTGTGGTGCAGGCTCGGGGTTTTGGACCGCCAGGAAGTAGCGGGGTTACTTTCTCGGATGAGGATGTAGATTTTTTTTCTAAGATTAGAGGGGTTGTTGATGTTGCGGGAATGTATTTCGTGAATGCTGAGGTGAGAGCGGAGGAGGATGAGTTGCCGCGGTATGTGTATGTAATAGGTTCTCCTACGGATTCTAGCCGACATCTGATTGAAGCAGTCTATAATGTAGATATTGAGTCTGGACGAAATTTGAAGGGCGGTGATAAGTTGAAGGTCGCTGTTGGATATAATTACCAGCTTGCTGACAAGGTTTTTCCGGAAGCTTTGCATCTGGGAGACCGGATTTTTGTGAATGGCGTGAAGGTGGAGATTGTGGGTTTCTTTGAATCGCTTGGAAATCCAGAGGATGATCGTAATGTCTATCTGAGTGAGGAGGGTTTCTTGGAGATTTTTGGGGACAGAGGATATGCTATGGTAACGCTGCAGGCCGGTCCGGGTGAAGATCCGGTACTGGTTGCTGAGCGGGCTGAGGAGAAATTTAGGAAGCGGAAGGGACAGAAGGAGGGTGAGGAGGACTTTTTTGTCCAGACCTTTGATCAATTTATTGAGGCTTTTACGAATGTGATTGTTGTTTTGAATGGGGTTTTGGTGCTTATTGCATTGATTTCTTTGGTGATTGCAGCTATCAATATCATGAACACGATGTATACTGCAGTGTTGGAGCGGACGAAGGAGATCGGCATTATGAAGGCAGTGGGTTCGCGTAATAAGAGCATCTTGACGGTGTTTGTTGTTGAATCGGGATTGTTGGGGCTTGTTGGTGGTGTGATTGGGATTATTCTTGGTTATTTGATTGCTTCGATTGGAGGTTTCGCGGCTGCACAGGCAGGGCTTGGTTTATTGAAACCGGCATTTCCGTGGTGGTTAATTGTGGGCTGTTTGATGTTTGCTTTTTTGGTGGGAGCCGGTTCTGGTTTTCTTCCTGCATTGCATGCGTCTCGGCAGAAGCCGGTTGATGCTTTGAGGTATGAGTGATCTCTTTCGCAAAGATCTGTTCAGTTGAAAAAATAGTTAGAATGGGGAATCTTTAATTGTATCTACTTACTTCACTGATAATTCTTCTAAACTGGGGGAGGTAACCTTCAATATCTCCAGAATTCGCAACTTTTATTCCCCTAAACCTACTTTTTGATGCATTAAGCTCATCAAACGCTTTTTCTAGCAAGTCTTTTGCTTTATCTTTGAAGACTCGCTCTTTACTGGCCATACCTTTTACTTGATTTACTCTCCCCTTAAAGTGATCCAACATGAACGTTTGGTGTTTTGTCCTTTTCCCTGCTCTCCCGTATACATCGCCGTCCCTAGTACCCATACTCTCGCTACCTGTATCTATGGACATCGAAAAAAAGTCATTGAAGTGACCTATAGCGAGAAGGTTGTTCACATCTCTTTCAAATTTCCTTCTCATCTTTGGGTCGTTTTTCTTTAATTCGAGAAATCTTGCGCCCTTCCGCTCTCTCTCTCGGCAATGATTCTCCCGACATGAGCTGCTCGAGCTCTTGGACTTACCGCTCTCCACATGTTACTAAATGGCCACATGAATATTTTCTGGACTTTCTATTATAAAAGCTTTTCGCACAATTGTAATATCCGTATAGTACTGAACTTTTTCCAAAAATTTATATACTCCTTACCTAGGAAGTCACTTGAGGTGGTAGTATGTTACCAAGAGTGGCACCATTAAATAATGCTTTTGCAGCGGTTTCGATTTTAGGTATTATGATTTCAATCTTTTACATTAGTTCTTTTAGTAGGACTTGGGGATTCACGTTTTCGTTGTTCTTTATCTTGATGTTTATTGCTTCGATGATTTCGATGACGTATTCTCCGGTGTTGCCGGAAATGGGTAAGAAAAAATAGATTAGAAGTCGAACACTTTTTTATCTTCTTTCATTGCGGTTGGAGCTTCGCCGCCGTGCCACGTAAATCTTGGACGGACGCGCATGGCATACATTCTTTCGTTGTTGTCATCGAAGACTACTGCGGAACCTTTTAGACGGGGGAGGTTGTTGATTTGTTTATCGAGACCTTCACGCATATAGCTCTGCATGACCATTCCTAGGGCTTCTACATCCATCTTCGCAGTTAACCTATGGGAGATGACGATATCGGACTGGGTCATGACGTCGGTATGGATCTTTCCCGGTTGTTGTGTTGCTAGGATGAGTGAGATTCCGGGTTGTCGGCCTTCTCGTAGGATGATGATTAAGGGATGTGATGCTGCTGTTTGACCCTCTTTTGGAAGGAATTCGTGGGCCTCATCAATTACTAACCATACCAACGGATCTTTTTGTTTTTTTTGTACTTTTTCACGCATGACGTGTTCCTTTTCTTTGATTTGTTGGATCTCCTCTTCCTTACGGGCAATCATTCGTTCTACAAAGAGTTTCTCAGCTACTAATCCGATGACTAATGCCCTTAACCCCTGCGTTCCGGGAGCGGTTGCATAACAACTCACGTCAAGAACGGTGACTTGGCCTCCTTTAGCGAGTTCGTGTAGGGGTGTTCCATCTTTGTCAAAGAGTCCCCATTTGTTGGCGGCAGTATACCTGTTAATGACGGCTTGTTTTACGTGGTCCTCTACCCCTTTTTGATTTTTGATCGCTTTTTTGATGTCTTCGAGATCGAAGGGTTTGTTTGTATCGAGCAGATCGTTGATGGTGGTTTCAATCAGTACGCCCTCTGGGCTACTAATCTCGATTTCGAAGGTGAGGCACCAATCGCTTGCATCTAACTCGGCTGGTTTGATGGAGAAAGGTTCATCGGTGGGAATGCCTTTGTCGAGTTGCTCTTGGAAGTATCCTTTAGGAGTATAGATTTTGATGTCTAGTCCTTTGCTTTCTAGATCCCATTCCTTGAGCAGATCGCCTTCCTTTTTATTGGCGTATTTCATCGGCCAATAGACTCCCATGGTGTCGAGCATGATGATTGCGATGTTGTCTTTGACATCTACTGGGAGATCTGCAACTCCCTCTGCAATTACTCCCATGGTATACGATTTTCCAGATCCTCTTTTGCCGCACAAGAAAACTACGTGGCTTCTCGTCACGTCAAGATAGATTTTATTTGAGAGGGAGGTGGTGGAACCCATGTGGACATAGTGTTTGCCCATGAAAACTGCGCCTTTGGTCCCGAACTTTTTTTTATCTGACTCGCTTCTTCCCACTACTACGTCATACATCTGTTGATTTGGAGCATAGGAGTACATAAAGTTATTGGAAATTAGCTTATTTTGAACTTAGGGGTAGTGAAGATAATCAGAAATCTTTATATATCGTCAATTTTTTGTTCTTTTAAGAGGTTCTGGTAGACTATTAACTCAGATGACTGAAACAACAAAAAACAAAAAGCTTTTTTCTCAGAAAGTTCTTGTAGTAGGCATCCTTGTTATTGTACTCGGTGTGATTGTTTATTTTGGGTTACGAACACTTTCGATTGGTAACCCTACTGTAGCATTGGTTAATGGCGAGAAGATTACGGCTCGTGAATTGAGCACTCGGTATGCTCAGCTTCCAGCAGAGTATTCAGAGGTTCTTAGTGAGCAGGAGTTTTTGAGTGAACTTATTGATGTAAAATTGTTGATTCAGGAGGCTATTCGAAAAGGTGAGGTGGTGAGTGAGGAGGAATTAGAGGATTCTTTTGCTTTGCTCGAGGATCAGATTCCGGAAGGTACCTCACTTGATGATTTTTTAGACCAACAAGGATTAACTCGAGATAATTTACGTAGTGATTTGCATGATCAGCTTTTGATTAATAAATTGATTGACGCTACCATTCTCCCCTCTCTCGAGGTGAGTGAGGCAGAGGTGTTAGATTTTTACAATTCCCGATTAGAGGAGTTTACCGTTGATGGAGTAGCACTTCCTTTTGAGCAGATTGCAGATCCTATTCGACAGCAACTTCTCTTTGAGCAAACAAATGCTGCTGTATCACTTTATTTGAGTCAATTACGTTCTACAAGCAATATCGTCTTAGAGGGTGAACCCCAGGATGATGGGAGAGCTGGTTTTACGGAAATTGATGAGACTGTTTGTATGGACGAGGGAAAGATTCTGCTGCACGTCTTTACTACAAGTACCTGTGAGGCTTGCACTTGGATAGAGCCGGCATTGGTTCGTGCTGTTGATGGATTTGAAGGTGTTACTTTACACCGATGGCAGCTTGATACGGGCGATGATTTGACCACACTCGAGAAAGAGACGGGCGTTTCGCGTCAGGCACTAGAACTTTTCAAAGCATTTAATAATGAGGGCAAGGTTCCGTTTTATCTGTTCGGATGTACTCAGGCTAGAAAGGGCAATTATTATAGTAGCCTCATTCAGGAGGAAGAGGGATTTCGAACTATTATTGGGGAATTGACGATATAATGGATGATGAAAAAAAGGAGAAACTGGAGAAGGAACTTCAATTCTTAAAGGACAGTATGGAGTCCGGTATTATTTCGCAAGAGGAGTTTAATCGAGGCGAATCACGTATTCAGTCTCAACTTTCTGAGAAGGATGTAGTAGAGGAAAAGGATTCTCCCGAGGAGCAGGAGGATGTTGCTCAGGAAAAGAATGCTACTGATATCGTCGAAGAGGTTAGCGAGGAGATTGAGGCTGAACCGGTTGAAGAAGAGAAGGCAGAGGTTGCTGAAGAAGTTTCTCAGAAGCCTGAATCGGTTGAGGAAGAAAAAACTGAAGAGGAACCTGAAGTTACTGAAGACAGAACCGAAGATACGGTTGAAGAGGTTGTTGAGGAAGAAAAGGAAGAGGTTGTTGAGGCAGTTATTGCTGAGGAACCTGCGAAAGAGCAGGTTATTGAGGAGGAGAAAGATTCTACTGATTCAGAGGAACCGGTTGAGGAAAAGGCTGTCGAGGAACCGGTGGTCAAGGAGGCTGAGGTTGTCGAGGAAGTTACTGAGGATACTAAAGCGGGCGAGGAGGATGTACCGCTTACGGAGGAGCACAAAAGTGAGCCCGCTTATGCTAGCAAAGATTCATCTGAGCGTTCTTCATTAGGAAAATATGCTTTTATTGTTTTAGTTATTGCTTTTGGATTATTTTTTCTGTTCAAGGGAAATCTTTTTGGAGATCGATCTGGCTCGATGGACCAGCCTATAGAATTACTTGCGCAATCTGAAATTGTGACTGAACCTGCCTGTTATCGTGATAGTGATTGCAGCCAGGATCGGATGATTGGTAGTTGCTCGGATGCAGCTACCTCAGATGCAGCTTGTAGTTTTGTTGAGGATTCTGAGGTTCATCTTACTATTATAGATGATCCGAGTTGTGCACTCTGTGATAGCACGCGTATGGAGCAGACGTTAAGGGAGGTTTTCCCTAATCTTGTTGTTAACCGTCTTTCTTTCGCTTCGGATGAGGGGAGTGCTTTAGCACTAAGACAACAAATTTCTTTGCTTCCTGCTTACTTTATAGGAGAGGAGGTAGGTAATGCAGCCCATTTTGATCTTTTTTCTCGAGCTCTAGCGCTTGTTGATGGTGGTTACTTTGTGACGCCACAGGCATCTGGTGCATCGTATTTCGCTGGGCGTGAGCCAAGAGCAAAGACCTTGACTGTTTTTGTTACTGCTGACGTTCGTGATCGAACAATGAGGAATGTGCAGCCGGTTGTAGATCTATTTAAGGGAGATATCACGTTTACAGAGCGCTTGGTTAATGCAAATGCACAGTCATTGGTGGATGAGTTTGCTATTAGTACGTATCCTACCTTTGTGATTAACAACCATGTTAAGTTTGGAGGCATTCATTCTCCAGATAGCATTAAGGAGAATTATTGCTTATTTAATGCGGTTGCTGGGTGTAGCACCACTCTTACTTCTCAGATTTCTTAGTGTTTTGTAGGTTTTTCGTAGAAGTGAAGATATTTCCCGAGTCGAGGCATATATTTTAGAAATCTCGGAGTTCTGGCGAGTGGTCTAATGAATCTTGTAAAGGCGCGTGTTCGTGAAACTTTGAATGCCTTTTCTGCCTCTCTGAAAATCTTTGCTCCCCCCTTTTCTAGTTCTAGGGTTTCGTGAATAATTGATTGTGAATGTTTGAGCGCTTCTTCTGCAATAAAGAAGCTAAAGATTCCTTCAAAGAATCTGAAGAAGAGGATGAAGGGGAACACTGCTAAGATTTCCAGCCAGTATTTTTTAATGAATTTGTCTACTTTCATAACACGTTGATATTTGAAGACCAGGTCGACAATGAAGACGGCTACGACTAGGGTGTCGGCTGCTATGATCCAGGGATGAAGATGGTATTTTGCTACCACTTCTTCAAAAAAAAACTCTGCGGCAATAATTCCAAAAAGCAGGAGCAGCATCCAGGGTATTAATTTGTCGATGAGAAGCTCGGTTTTGTGATGGAGTTCGTGCTTATTCATACTCTGTTTTTGATTATTACCTTTATTAAACTATTGAAAAATGAAAGAATTAGGCATCTTCGAAATCCTACCTCATTCTAGGGGGCTCTGTGGCCCGGATGGCACCACCCCAACGACGAGCTAGATATATTCCTGATAGATTTCGACTTCAAAATGCTTAATTCAAATGAAAGAAAAAGAAAAGAGCCGAGTTTAGAGCTCGGATGCGGTTAGTAAACTAATTCTTGTTTCGGTTGGTTTGACTTTGGTATCCATTCCGACAAGGAACTTCACATTTGATTGTTCAGCAGCCTTCACCACGTCAGCTTCAATGCTTCCATCGAATACGATTGCATGTACTCCAGATGAAAGAGATTTTAGCGTGGTTTGAAGTTCCGACAGAGGAACTTTGCCAAGAATGTTTAGCTTATCGTCAATGATGTGCGCTCCACGAGTTCCGACTAGATTTTCTAGCATCCCCTTGAATGCTGTTTTTTCCTTAGCATTTGCGGGTGCAGTTCTTGCAGGTGCAGCGGTTCGTGTTGCAGCAGCCCTGACGGGTGCTCTAGCGGGTGCAGCTCTACGTTTATCACTGAAGCGAGGCTTTTCAATTCTATCCACACTTTTCTTGAGTTCCATCTTCATTTGTTCTGCTGAAACTTTACCACGGATAGCTTTGTGGATTTCCTTCTTGGTGATTTCTTCTACCTCTTTTCCATCAGGAGCGATGGCAACGAAGTCGACTTCACCTACTGTGGTAAGGTCTCTTAAAATCAGTTTTCCACCACGATCTCCATCAACAAAAGCAGTTACGACTTTCTTTTTCGTAAGTTCGATAATTGTTTTGGGCACGGAGGTACCATTCATGGCGATCGCGTTCTTGAATCCGTGTTTTAACAGATTTAAGACGTCTGCGCGTCCTTCTACTACTAGAATTTCTTCGCTTTCGTCAATTCCCGGTCCAGCAGGAAGTCTTTCACTTCCATACTCTTGGATTTCCATGACTCTTACGGAATATGCTACTTCGTCAGCAAGTTCTTGTGAGTCTGGAACTACGGTGTCGATCATATGTCTTAGAAGTTCTTTTGCACGTCCTACAACGAATTCTCGTTTGGATATACGTACATCTTCGATCTTATGTACTTTAATCTTAGAATTGCAGGGTCCGATTCTTTGGATAATCTCGAGAGATGCTCCTACAATAGAGGTTTCTGCTTTGTCCAGGGATGATGGAATGATGATTGATCCTGTAGTTTTACCGTTTCTGGTATCTACATTAACCTCGATTCTTCCGATTCTTCCTGATCTTTGCAGTTCTCTTAATTCAAGGTCACTTCCCAGTAACCCTTCTGTTTGTCCAAAGATTGCTCCGATGACATCAGGTCTGTCTACGACTCCTTCGATGTCAATAGATGCATGGACTATGTATTTTGATGATACTGGACTAATTTTTCCCATTTTTCCTCCACCACACTGTTAGAACGAGACTAGACGGCCACTCTATCTGAGCCAATAAGGCTTCTTTTTGCTATTTGATGAATTTTAGTGAATGTTAAATGATTTGGCGTTCTAATCTTGCTCTTCTGTGGTTTTTATGCTTGTAATAGTAAATGTAGCCCGAGACACTAACTCCCAAGCTCATTGCTTGCGTTTAGCGTAAGCTCCATTGAGTACTCTCGTGTCGGGCATCGATAAAACTTGCGTTTCATCTGGTTTTAGGATGTTATTGTGTTATATAAACCTATCTTTTTTTGTTTAAAGAGGCTTTTTTGATTTGACGTAGCAAAGGGCTCCTTAATGTTCCTTTTTAGTCAAAAAGGGGTGAATTTGAGCTTTAATCCCTCAATAATACCCAAAAATCTCCCCTTGCAGGGATGTTTCTGGGAAAGAGGTGTTTTGTGCATGAGCTAGTCATACACAGGGGACATTTCGTACCCTGTAGATATTACTTAGACGAAGTACTATATAAATGTTTGTATTATTTATCACTGTTAAGTGGTATATTGGAAACTTTTATATAACATGTCTTCTTAATTACATTATGACTGATTTTAAGGATAGATTCAACCAGAAAATTCCATTATTTGCATTCCTTTTCCTTTTCTGGTATTTCTTCTTTGGTCAACAGATGGTTCATTGCGGGATTACTTCGATTAATGAAGTTGAGGGCATAGGAAACGAGGATTCTTTTTCATTATACAATCGATGTTCTCTTTATCAGGTTGCTACTGATAACTATCATGCTCCCCTAAATACTCTTGATTTAGTCGCAGGGTGGATCGCGGCGATAATTGGCATGTTTGGGTTTTTGTTTTTCTTCTCAAAATGGTGGAAACATAAATTCTTTCTTTCAGGTTTAGTTAGTTTGGCAGTTGTGGTAGGACTACTTACTATTCTTCTGTCGCCTTTGTCGGCACTAGGTGGGTTGGGTGCGCTTTCTGGAGGACCCTCGCCTGTTACTGATTTGACCTATGAGATTCTACCTGTAGATGGAATCATACCTGTAAATTATAATAAAAATCTAATTTCATGGAGCCCATTCGCAACTGCTCTTAATTTGATTTTGTCCTATGTTAATCTTCTTCTTCTTATGGGGTTAGTAATTTCTGCTGGATGGCTTACATCAGACATTAGGAATTTTTTTGGTAAAAAGTGAAATTCTTTTTTCTTTGATTATGAAGCTGCCCTCACAACATTTATATAACCAGTTTTCTTCTGCTGTTGTATGCCTCATTATCCGAAGGAGAAGTTCAAGACTGAACATGCTGTTTTTGATAGATTTACGAATAATATTTTACACAAATTGATTCGCCAGGGCTATTTTGAGGGTATAGAAAGTGCTATAGCATTGGGTAAGGAGGCGAATGTGTTTTCAGCACTGCGATCAGATGGTACGCGGGTGGCTGTGAAGATTTATCGTTTGGAAACATCGGATTTCAACAAGATGTATGATTATTTGAGGGAGGATCCTCGCTATGCTTTATTGAAGGGTAAAAAAAGGAAGGTTATTTTTCATTGGGTGCAGCGTGAGTATCGTAACTTGTTGAAGGCCCGGGATGCAGGCGTTACGGTGCCGACACCTCTTACGTTTAACAAGAATGTTTTGGTGATGGATTATATTGGGGGAGATATAGACGTTGCTCCGCGCTTGGTTTCGGTGGTTCCTCCGAAGAAAAAAGCTTTTTTTGATTCGGTTGTCGATAATATAAAAAAGTTGTACGATGCGGAGATGGTGCATGCGGATTTGTCTGCCTTTAATATTTTATACGATGAGGATCCTGTTTTTATTGATTTATCGCAGACTATTACTTCTAAACACCAGCGTTTTCATGAGTTTTTGGTGAGAGATATTCACAATGTGTGTCAGTATTTTACTAAGATTGGTTTAAATGTCGATGAGAAAAAGGTACTGAAGAAAATAACTGGTAAAAAGACGTAGGCTTTTAAACATTATACGAGTTACGATTGATATGGAAGAATTCATGTATGAATTGCGGGTACCGAAAGACCGGATTGCAGTTATTATTGGTAAGGAAGGAGTTACTAAAGATCATATTGAGAAGAATACTAAAACCAAAGTAGATATCGATAGTAAAGAGGGTGAAATTACGCTTACTGGAAAAGACGCTCTTGGTTTATATGCTGCTCGCGAGGTTGTTACTGCAATCGGGCGAGGGTTTAACCCAGATGTTGCATTAAACTTATTGAAACCGGATTATGTGTATGATACGGTTAACATGGCTGACTATGTTGGAAAGTCTAAAGATCATCTGAAGAGAATTCGTGGTCGAGTGATTGGTCGTGAAGGTAAAAGTAGACAGTTGATTGAGGAATTAACGGAGACGTATGTTGTTGTGTATGGCAAGACGGTGGGCATTGTAGGGTTAGCAGAATTCGTTCCTGTGGCACGCGCTGCCGTCGATATGTTGCTTTCCGGAAGCCCACATGCGAATGTGTTTAAGATGTTGGAGCGCAAAAGACGAGACTTGAAAAGACAACAATTAATGGGCGTTGATTTGAAGGAAGAGTTTAAGGAGTAGTTTTTGTATTTTTATCGACGGTAGAGGTTTCTTTTGGTGTAGTTAATTGTTTATGATTTATTTATAAGCAATTTTGTCCGAATACTTAGATTTATAAAGAAGATTAGTTTCGAGAATTTTGATGGCAAAAAAACCTATCGCGCATTCGATGGCGGAACAGCAGAGGGATATCAGTATTTCTCAGTTTTTCGAGAGAAACCGGCATTTGTTGGGTTTCGATAACAAGAGGAAGTCTCTTCTTACTACCATCAAGGAAGCGGTAGACAATTCTCTGGATGCGT
>CAZBLF010000030.1:0-13403 GCA_964492935.1 uncultured Methanosarcinales archaeon | reverse complement strand
ACCAAACGAAGAGAGTTCTACTTCATAAACGGACACACATTGCAAAACGAGTAAAAATTCTGCTCCGGCAACTCCTCCTGCAATCGAGAAGTCATCCCACATTCCGTCACCACAATAAAATCCGAAGTACCATTAGAGTTTGCAAAGTCTGCCATTCCACCCGTACCACACACATGATCCGCCTCCGCAAGCAATTCACTCCGCGCTTCAGGATGCGCAATCACCTTAGCACCAGGATGCTCTAATTTAACGCGACGAAGAGTTTCAGCATCCAACTTATCGTGCACAAAACAGTGCCCATCCCAAAGAATGATCTTTTTAGAAGTCTGCGATTGCACATAACGACCCAAATTCTTATCCGGAAGAAAGATGACCTCATCAGCATCCACTGAATTAACCACATCAACCGCATTCGATGAAGTACAACACATATCAGATAACGCCTTAATATCAGCATTAGTGTTCACATAAGAAACAACCGCAGCATTAGGATGTTTCAACTTAACAGCCTCCAATTGCGAAACCGTAGCCATATCCGCCAACGAACATCCAGCCGCAAATGGAGGCAATAACACTTTCTTAGAAGGATTCAAAATCTTAGCCGTTTCCGCCATAAACTTCACACCGCAAAACAAAATAACATCTGCATCTGTTTCCATCGCCTTTTTACTCAAACCAAGAGAATCTCCAACGAAATCCGCAATCTTAAACATAACAGGATCCTGATAGTTGTGCACCAAAATAACCGCATTCCGCTGCTTTTTCAGTTCCAACACTAACTCAATCAGCTTATCCTCAGAAACCTCAACCTGTTCCCCCATACAACTGCTAAATCCTCAGTCTATAAAAAAGTACCAGTTGCTCACACGAAAACTATTTAAACTGACCACAATCCATATTTTTTATAAAATGGATTTTATGCAAAATATCCAGGACAAAGATCCCGCAGTTTCTGCTATCATCGATAATGAAGCCAAACGCATCGAAGAAGGAGTAGAATTAATTCCCTCTGAAAACTTCGTTTCTAAAGCAGTACTCCAAGCCATTGGTTCTGTCTTCACCAATAAATACTCAGAAGGCTATCCGAGAAAGAGATACTATGGCGGCCAGGAGTTCGTCGATGACGTCGAAGAACTCGCAATCGAACGAGCAAAGAAACTCTTCGGTGCCGAACACGTCAATGTACAGCCGTATTCCGGCTCACCTGCAAACCAAGCCGTCTTTTTCGCCTTACTAGAATTAAAAGACAACTTCATGGGTCTCGACCTTAACTGTGGCGGCCACCTGACGCATGGTTCACCCGTCAACTTCTCCGGAAAGCACTACAACTGCACTTCCTACTACGTCGACAAGAAAACAGAGATGATCGACCTCGATGAAGTAAAACGACAAGCCAAAGTAGCAAAACCAAAGATGATTATCTCAAGTTTAACGGCATACCCAAGAAAACTAGACTTCAAAGGCTTCCAAGAGGTCTGTGACGAAGTCGATGCGTACCATTTCGCCGATATCTCACACATCGCAGGATTGATAGCTGGCGGTGCCCACGAATCACCCGTTAAGTTAGCAGATGTCGTCACCACAACCACTCACAAAACATTACGTGGCCCACGTTCAGCAATGATCATGTGCAAGGAAGAAGACAAATTCCACGATCTCTATCATAAAGCGTCCAAGAAAAACCTAGCAAAGCTCATCGACTCAGCCGTGTTCCCCGGATTACAAGGAGGACCGCACGATCACATCACCGCAGCAAAAGCAGTCGCCTTCCAAGAAGCGCTACAACCCGACTTCAAAACATATGCAAAGCAAATCGTCAAGAATGCGAAAGTACTTGCCGACACACTAATGGATAAAGGCATCAAACTAGTAACAGATGGCACCGACAATCATCTTATTCTTATTGATATGCGCCCGAAAGGATTAACGGGCAAAGGTAAGGAGCTCCAAAACGCAATGGACGCAGCCGGAATTACCCTAAACAAAAACTCAGTACCGTTCGACGAAGCATCACCATTCAACCCTTCAGGATTAAGACTAGGAACGCCTGCCGTCACAACGAGAGGCATGAAACAATCCGAAATGAAAGTCATCGGAGAAAGCATAGCGAAAGTCATCGACAACTACGAAGACAAAGCAAAATTAGAATCCATCAACCAAGAAATCAAAGAACTCGTTAAAAAATTCCCCATCTATCCTGGTATGGGAATCTTACAATGACTGCAACCCTCATCGATGGCCGAGCCATTGCCGCATCTATCAGAAAACAGATCAAACAGCGTGTTAAAGAACTACCAACCCAACCTGGCCTCGCCGTTGTTCTAGTGGGAGAAGATCCCGCATCCCATATTTACGTAAAAAACAAAATCAAAGCCTGTGAAGAAGTCGGCTTCCACTCAGACGTAAGACGAATGGATGAAAACGTTACGGTAGGAGAGCTTCTAGATACTATTCAGGAATTAAACCAAGATCCAAAAATCAACGGCATGATTGTGCAACTACCATTACCAAAACACCTCAACAAACAACTCATAATCGATGCAATTCTCCCCTACAAGGACGCAGACGGATTCAATCCAGTCAACCTAGGATCCATGTTCAGCGATGACAATAGATTAGTACCTGCAACCCCCAAAGGCATCATCACCCTTATCAAAAGCACAAAACAAGACCTCCCAAGCAAGCACGCAGTAATTCTAGGCCGCTCACCACATGTAGGAAAAGCAGTTGCAACACTCTTACTACAAGAAAACTGCACCGTAACCATCTGCCACTCCAAAACAGCACATCTAGAATCCATCACAAAACAAGCAGATATCCTAGTAGTCGCAGTAGGAAAACCAAAAATGATAACAAAAGAAATGGTAAAACCCGGTGCAATCGTCATAGACGTCGGAATCAACAAAGTCTATGATACCCTTGTAGGCGACGTAGACTTCGAAGAAGTCCAAGACGTAGCCGGCTTCATCACACCCGTACCCGGCGGCGTAGGCCCAATGACCATCACTTCATTATTAGAAAACACTTTAATCTGTCTAGCGTTACAGAGGGATATGGCATGAAAATAGCAATCCTTGGTTCAACGAAAGGCACCGACCTACAATACATCATAGATGCCATCGAAGATGACAGATTAAAGAACATCGAAGTGGCAGTAGTCATCAGCAACAAAGAACATTCAGGCATCCTAGAGCTAGCCTCAAACCACGATATCGAAGCACTTCACCTTTCACCAAAAGACAAAGAAAAGGAAGCCTACGATCAAGAAATCTCCAAAATACTACAAGAAAAGAAAGTAGAACTCATCCTCCTAATTGGCTACATGAAAATCCTCTCAAAAGAATTTGTAACCACCTGGAAAAGAAAAATTCTCAATGTCCATCCCTCATTATTACCCAAGTTCGCCGCAAATATGGATCTCAATGTCCATCAAGCAGTCCTAGATTCAGATGAAAAAGAGTCCGGCATGACCATCCACTACGTAGATGCAGGCGTCGACACCGGCGAGATCATACTACAAAAGAAATGCGAAATCGAACCCGAAGAAACTGCCGAATCCCTCAAAGCAAAAGTCCAAAAACTAGAAGGCGAAGGCTTTGTAGAAGTTTTGAAGAAATTCTCTAAGTAGGTCAAAAGTAACTACTTATAAGTACTAATTAAGGGAACATTTATAAATAAAGATGCACTCTAAAGCAGTATGATTGAAGCATATATAGCAGAAAAACCTCCACAAGTGGAATTGGAGAGTATTGCAGAAACTAAGCAACCCCTGGGAGTAGACTATAGTGACGAATTCGCAAAAAATCCTAGGGACAGGATAAATCGGGAACACTATCTCAAAACGTTAGAAAATCTCAAAGAAACAACTAAATGTCATCCAGAAGTAACCGCTCAAGAGCTAACAAAACTTCTTACTGATTTAGGTCTAACTTCACAACACCGACTCACTGAGTATCAAATGGTTCTGTTAGCGGAAGGTGATGGCCTATATACGTACAAACAACTCAATGAAAACGAAACCTCTCGCTTTAAGTTCGTAACAGTCCTCGGTGGAGAGTCCAATCTTATTGCTAGAGGACTACGTAGACATATGAGACAAGCGGAATCAAGACCAGATGAACTTCAACCCACACTAGTAATCGCAACAGAAGAGAATAGGCCTGCATTAGCTGAATTAGCAGAGAAATATGAAGTTAGGATCCATAACTAGTACTCAACTTACCATACACCGTATCCGCAATTCTTTTCAAATTCACAACATCTTCTTCATTATACTCAACCAGCAAATTCAGATAATGATCATCACCCGTCGAACGATACATCCGCCAAAGAGTAACAGCATCACCTCCACTCATGTCACCAACAATATCGCCACGAGAAATACCCATCTCCTTCTCAATTGCCTTCAACCCTCCAACTAAACCAACCTTCTTGCACACAAACCGCAAGTCCATGTGCGGTATTGCAGGAACTAAACCGGGAAACCGACGTTCAAGAAAAGGAACATCGAACACAGAGCCATTAAACGTAACCAACATCTTATACCGAGATAATTCCTCCTTCAACGCATCAACATCCAAATTAATTCCACGAATCATCGACTTCGTCTTAAACCCATCAAACAACCCAACAACCGTAACAGAAGACTGATGACTTAAACCAGTAGTCTCAATATCCAAAAAGCAAGCCTCATCCTTAAAGTGATCATACAACCTCCAGTGGTCATCAATCTTCAATGAAGAAGCAAAATAAGCAGCATTCCCATATTTCAACTCATTACCTGCCTCGGCCAATTTTCTATCATAAAACGACTTCCGCTTAGAACTCATCCCCGTTACAGAAGAAGAATTCAAAAAATCATGCCAATCGTTAATCCCTTGCAAGTTCAAAGAAGCCTCAGTTTTAGCTTCAATCCCAGGTAAAAAAGAAAACGTCTTACGAATCATACATTTGAGAAATTCCCAAATTTTTAAAGGCTGCGTTTACAAGGATATCGGCCCATTCCAAAAACTATTTAAATGCACCAAAACCCACGTAAATTGAAATCAATGGTGAAAACAGCCCTTATCTCTGTCTCCAACAAGGAAGGCATCGTAGAGTTTGCGAAGGGGCTTGCTACTCTAAAGATTAACATTCTTTCTTCAGGCGGAACTGCTAAATTACTGAGAGAACATAAGATAAAGGTACAGGACGTCTCCGACTACACCGGTTTCCCCGAAATGATGGATGGAAGAATTAAAACCCTACACCCTAAGGTACACGGTGGAATTCTAGCACTAAGAGATAATAAAGAACACCTTGCACAATCAAAAAAGCATGGAATCACACTAATAGATCTAGTAGTAGCCAATCTCTACCCATTCAAAGAAACAATCTCGGTAAAGACCGTAAAGCACGAGCAAGCGATAGAACATATCGATATTGGCGGTCCAACATTAATTAGATCCGCAGCCAAGAATTATCGAGAGGTCATCGTAGCAACCGATCCCAACGAATACAATAGTATTCTCCACCATCTTAAAGAAAAACTACCCTTCAAGGAAAATTACAGAAGAAAACTCGCAACGCGAGCCTTCAAACACACCGCTAGATATGACGCACTCATTGGAGATTATCTCTCAACAGCACAAGACGAAAACAGATTCCCCTCAATTATCAACCTCTCCTTCCTAAAAGCTCAAGATCTACGCTATGGGGAAAACCCTCACCAACGAGGAGCATTCTATAGAGATGAATTCATCCAGGAAACCTGCATCGCAAATGCAGTAATGCACGGGACAAAGGAATTAAGCTACAACAACATCCTAGATGCGGATGCAGCACTCGAATTGGTAAAGGAATTCAAAAATCCAGCCTGTGTAGTCATGAAGCACGCCAATCCCTGTGGTGTCGCAGAAAGAAACACCATCAAACAGGCATTCGAAGATGCCTATAACGTAGATCCATTAAGCGCATACGGCTGCATCATCGCAATAAACGGAAAATGCACGCTAGACATTGCGAAAGCAACAAAAAAGAAATTCGTTGAAGTCCTAATAGCTACAGAATTCGAAAAATCAGCACTAGAATATCTCAAAGAAAACAAGAAAAAGCTCAGAATGATTGAGACGGGCAAATTAACCAAATCAAACCTCGGCTACAATCTAAAGAAAGTAACGGGCGGCACCTTAATCCAAACCAGAAACTGGCCAGATGTAGACGTCATCAAATTAGAAACGGCAACAAAACGAAAGCCCACAAAAAAAGAATTAGAAGACCTTAAGTTTGCCTGGAAAGTAAATAAACATACAAAATCTAATTCAGTAATCTTCTGTAAAGACAAAACAGCCTATGGATTAGGAGTAGGCCAGATGTCCCGTGTAGATTCAACCATCATCGCCAAAAGAAAAGCAAATAAGAGAGCAAACAATGGAGTATTGTCAAGCGACGCCTTCTTCCCGTTTAGAGATGGAGTAGACGAAGCCCATAAAGCAGGCATTAAAGCGATCATCCAACCCGGCGGCTCCATTCGCGATCAAGAAGTCATCGACGCCTGTAACGAGCACGACATGGCTATGGTCTTTACCGATATCAGATTGTTTAGACATTAATTCTCTAATAAATGACATCCTACACTTAAATCCTAACTCTCCTGATTACTGTGGTGTAATAGTTACCTTTTTAAATGAGTACTCATTATTACTCATGAATGGTAACAAAAAGGACATTATATGAACCTACTACATAGTGATAACAATGGGACAAAGAAAAAAAAGTGTAGGGGAGAGATTGATTCGATACATCGAAAATAAACCCTTGCAATCTTTGGGAATTACAGCAAGCGCAGTAATTGCCTTTGTAGCATCAAATGTATATATCGCTAAACAATTTGATTCTCCAACTCAACAAAATTATGCATCTGAAATTCGAACAGAACAGATAGCAGAAGATATCGAATTAATACAAGGTTCTAGGCAAGAAAATTCTCTACAGGTGACCAATCAAGCAACAAAAGAATGGTATGAAGATAACTTGCCCCAAAAGAGTGAATTTTGAAGAATCCCCAGATCATACAATACCTGAAGCAATTTTCGAAGGAAAACCCATTTCCATTGGAGCAGCTGCATCAAGACGCGAGAAACTTGCTCTCTCAATAACAATAGACGAATTAACAAACCTAGATAAGGGTTTAATTCAAAAACCCCATATAAATGAAAGTCCCGAATTATCAAATGTCCCTCAATCTCAATTCAGATATCATTCGCAAAGGGATTCTGTCAACATAGATGATCTATTTGATATGCCTGACGCTTTACCTCCTGGAGAATTTTTAGCAAAATCATTTCCCGAAAAAATTCCAGGCGCTAAGTCTGTAGAAAAATATCCGACAAAAGGGGCTCGTTATTGCTTAATCCACATCCGACAACGACACGCCGATCCATTCGATTATTCTGAAAACGGAGTGCAAAATTTACCAGAACCCAAAAAAAGCTGGAAAAAAACAATCAAATGTCAGGAAAACATCAAAAAAATAACGGAATTTATTGTTAATAAATATCACAAGGATGGTGTGTTTCAGGAGGGTATTGGTAGATTTGATGTAAAAAAACAAAACTCAAAAAAAACGTATGAGGTCTTGCATGATCACACAATCATGTACTATTTTGGTGCAACAGGTATGCTTGCAAAAGAAGGAAAAGTACAATTAAAACAGACATTAGATCGGCAACCGCGTAATTATTACATTAAGGCAATTAATGCAATATCTGATAATAAAAATGACGACCTCTTTTTTCAAAGAATCATCGAAGAAAGAGAAGATTATATTCTCCAAAGAGTAATGGCTGAAGGCCAATTCATGGCACCTGTAATTTACGGAGCAGCCCATGTCTTTGGTGGAGTTGAAACTTGTGGGGATGCCTACAAAAAAAGAATAAAAGATAAGCTTCCCCTGTCAACTTGGGGAGTACTAAAAATGTTATTTTCTAATAAAATGCTTTCAAGAAAAGACAATATTGCTGATCATAACTCGAAAATGGATCAGAATTATGCGTACAAAAGAAAAATCCGGCAAAACGGCGGAACCCCGGGAAAAATGTCACTGGTAGTAATTACACCATATGGATTATAAAAAATTGGAGGAATCAACATGAAATACGAAAACAACAAATACCAAGGAATTGCAAGAGCACTTGCAGCGACCGCAATAATCGCGACAACAGGATGTGAATTCAAAAACCAGAAACCAGAAGAAATCTTTAGGAAAGAAAACGAAGAAAAAATAGATCAAGTAGTAATGGATCAATTGAACAACCTAGAGGAAGGAGATATTAGTAAAGTGGCTGACGGGTTATGGTTTGAATTTAGACACATCCCGGCCCATACAAAAAGTACTCCTATCGAAAATGAAAAAGGTGAAAACGTAGGATATAGCCAAACAAGTTGGTCTGGAGGCCCAGTAAAGGTTACATTCAGAGGGGAAATTTATAATTTCGGCGGACACGAATTAGGTGCCCAACAAAGAAGTGTTCCCCTGAAACATGGATTATTTAATTCTGAAGTACGGGCTTTCTTTGATTATAAGGCTGATGGAAAGGTAGATATGTATGTTACAGGTGAGGGTGGAAGTATTTTCTCAGATAACGTCTTAGATGCCTTTAACCAAAAACCTGAACATGTAAAATATCGAGGAGATGTTTCGCCTGGAGTGAGAAAAGGATGGGATTCTGATTATGCGCGGTTCAAAGCCAAAGCAAAAAGAAACCCTTACAACCGAAAAAAACCTGGGAAAAGATAATTTGTTTGATATAAAATGAAACCCAATAAAGACCAATCAAGAAGAGAGTTCGTTATAAAGGCCGGCCTAGCTATTGGAGCGGCCGGCGTAGTATTGGGTTTTCAGCAGAAAAAAAAGTACGAACAAATAAAAGAACTCCTAATGCTAGCATCATACGAACATAAATTGCGATTTCTCTTTGAATACACAATGAGAAATTACGTCTCAGTAAATCTTGATGGAGAAATCCACGGCTTTGGGGGAAGATACAGTGAAAAGGCCACCACCATAGTCTATTACTTTAACAGCCAAAAAAACTTGAATGGAGACGGTCTCTTTCTACGTGCTTACAGCCTTTCAGATCCAAGCATTGATGCTTGGGGGGTTCAAGTTGACGAAAGACTACCTGACGAATATCGGAAATTCCTCAAGTTCGATCAAGACAAGGGTAATAGCCAATCAGAAGTTTTCGAACGCTTTTTTTGGGAGAGATGGGATAATTCTAGTGGGAAAATGGAAACATCCTATAAAAGCAAAAATAGAATACCTGAACAATTAACGGGCACCTCCAGTATTCTAAAAACTAATCCTAACCCAGAAGAACAATTCATCAATGATGTAGTGGAAACACTCCTATAAATACAATGAAAAAAGAAGAATCAATAAATGATCAAGTTCCAGCACCCCAACCCGCCTAAAGTTCATTAGTTGCCAGAAGCGTAAATGCTCCCACAATAAGAAAAACTCCTGCAATAATATACAAAACATAATCTACAAAGGGGGATAGGCAAGCAAAAAATCTATAATCTCTGCCCTATGGAGTTGAGGTATAGTCACCGAAGAAATTAGGAGTGTACCTATGGCAAATGAAGGCCATTTCAGCTTACTATCTTTTTCTTTAAACGCCTCCTTAAAGAGATCCTTGCCTGCAAAAATAATCAGAAAAACAGCAGCATAACCATACACGGGGTACGCAGTAATGTCAAAAGAAATAACTTCCAAATCTTGAAGCAGCGGCAATAAACCCAATGAAATCAGAAACAATCCTGAAATAACATAGTGCTTTTTCTTCGCTAGCAATAAAGATGCAAACAGAATGCAAACAACTACTACAGAGATAACTTGCGCAAAAAATGTCTGAGACATACATCTCCTAAAGAATATCGGTATATAAAACTTATCCTATTCTAAAAAAGGAAAACCAAGCAAACAAGATATAGTATGTGCATAGCACCTTCGAAATTCTTGCTCTTGACTTCTGAAGGTGCTGCGTCCCCGGATGGGGCAACCCCGCGCAACGCACTTAATTCTGAGGTATCAATGAATTTCGACCTGGTGATGCTATGCACATACAAGATATAAAAAAGTTTATATACCTAAGAAATGAAGAACATTCATGTTCGAAAGAAAGAAAAACGTCTTTAATCTAGAGGACTTAAGTAGAATTTCTGGTGAAATTGATGGAGCCCTTAGAGGTCTTCTCAAAAAGGAGGCTCAAGAAGTTGAGGAGGAATCTCGAATTATGGAAACCTACCTGGCCCAAGCAAAGAAAATCGGCAAGTCCAAAAGGCATGCAGAAAAGGAAATGCTTGAAGAAATGACTAATCTAAAAAATGCAATTTCAGCAGATCTCATTTTCAAACCAGAGGAAAGCTACCCTGAAGTTTTTGAAACACTCGAAAAACTTTCAGCGCATGGACAACGCTTTGGTTTCGCAATCAAGATTTTTATCGATCTTGTAGACCATCAGCTGAGTAACCTAGAAGCATTTGAACAATTGGAAGAAAAAGAAACTCCCCTATCTGCTGGAGACAAAAAAGGTATTTCGGAAGAGAGAACGGTAATAGGAGAAATGAGGGGAAGAATCTCTAAATGGATTATTGGGATCAGAAATAGGGCAAATGGTATGCAAGACATCCTATCTCGAAGTATCCTGCAACAATACCTACCAAAAAAGGAGCTCCCCGAAAAAAGAATAAGGGGATTCTTCAATATGTATGAGGGCATTCAATCTATTGAGACGGACTTAAAAGCAGAGCTCAAAAAAATACAAAACAAGTACAAGGGATTGTCCCGTGATGTAGACAGAGAGCTTAAAGTGTTGAAGAAAGGTCTAGGTGACGCAACCGTGGTTAATACTATAGCTACAAACTATCGAGAATTAAATATGAGACATCCAAAAGTACTATATGGTATCGGAGTCTCGTTCTTGCTCTTATCAACGGTTGGTGCGCTTTTCGCCGTAGCAAGTACACTTGGCGGGATAGGCGCCATATTTGGTATTGCAAAAGGATTTTCTGCATTAGGATTCATAACCTCGGGTGGATTCGCACTAGTAAGTGGACCTCTCTACGCATTCATAACTGATTGGGGCCCTAAATTATCACTGAGAGTTGCAAATGCTACCTAGCTACAAGAAACAATTGCTGGAAAGTGAAAAAGAAACCCATCTGATGGAAGTCATTAGAGAGGAAAACGAGATTAAGGATACGGTAAAGGGAATTCTCTATTGGACACACAACAACTCGCATCAAGATATGAGTAAAGGTCATATGATATCCGGTTGTAAAAAGATATTGGAAATACTAAAACATGATTACGACAAAGATGAATTCAAGGGCCCAACGAAATTGACCAATTTCTCCCTAAGAACGTATGTCGATAAACCGCAACATCTAGCAAAATTATTTGGTCCCGATAATAAGATTGCAAAAAAAACAAAAACTATGCTCAGAAGCATCAACAAGAAGTTTACTTTCACGAAAGATCAAAAAGAAAAAGTCTATAGCCAATGCAAAGCAATCTTCAAAGAGATGGGCGTACCGGAAACAGAGTTGCAAATGGTATTTGATTTCATGGGGATGAGTTAAGCCACTCAACAAAATAAAAACTACAAACATTTATATACAATTCATTGATACATACTATTCTTGAAGACACATGGAAAACGTAAATCTGTCTACAAGTTTAGTCGGCGTCAAATTAAGAAATCCCTTAGTTCTCGCATCCGGAATCGTTGACACAACAGCATCAGCTCTCGTATACGCACTAAAGAATGGAGCAGGCGCAGTCATCATAAAATCCATCTCTCCAGAACCCAGACCCGGCCACAAAGAGCCCATTCTCCATGCAATAGGAAAAGACAGCATGATCAACGCTGTAGGATTGAGCAATCCCGGAATGGAACTAGGGGCAGAAGAAATAAAGCAAGCGAAAGCGAGAACAAAAGAACCGATCATCGCCAACATCGTAGCCTTCACCGTAAAAGACTTCGGAATCTGTGCGAAAACAATATCTAAAGGCAATCCCGACCTCATCGAAGTCAACATGTCCTGCCCCAATGTAGACGACGAACACGGCAAACCCTTCGCCTGCGATCCCGAGCTAGCGGCGCAAGTAACGAAGGAAGTAAAAGCAAATACCAACATCCCAATCATCGTCAAACTCTCACCGAATGTAGCAAATATCACTGTAATAGCAAAAGCCGTAGAAAAAGCAGGCGCAGACGCCATCACCTGCATCAATACCATTGGCGGAATGGTCATCGAAACGAAAACTACCCAGCCATTAATCAGCAACAAAGTAGGTGGTTTATCCGGAGCAGCCATCAAACCAGTCGCAGTCAAAGCAATCTACGAATGTTACAAAGCAGTAAACATCCCCATCCTAGGTACGGGCGGTGTAACCACCGGAAATGACGCCATCGAGCAACTGATGGCCGGAGCCGTTGCAGTAGGCATCGGAACAGCAGTCTACACAAGAGGCATAGAAGTATTCGACAAGATCAACAAGGAAATCGAAGAGTTCATGCAAGAAAACAACTACTCCACAATAAGCGAACTCATCGGTCTAGCGCATAAGAAGGAGAACAAACAATGACCGAAGTAATCATGCTCAAAGTAGCTAAAATAAAAGAGGAATATCCTGGAACAAAGTCCTTTTTCTTCAACCACAAACTCAATTCGCAACCCGGACAGTTCGTCATGATCTGGCTTCCCGGACTAGGAGAGAAACCCATGTCGATTGCAGCTGATTCAGGAGAGGAATTCCAAATCACCATCTCGGGTGTAGGCCCTTTCTCAAAAGCCATGCAGGACATAAAAGAGCAAGACACCATAGGAATTCGCGGCCCTCTTGGAACACACTTCAATCTGAAGGGAGAAAAAATAGCATTAGTCGCTGGAGGCTACGGCGCAGGCCCCATGGCATTCCTAGCAGAAAAAGCAGTCTGGGAAAAGTACAAGCCAGCAAACATCCACTACATCATCGGAGCCAGAACCAAAGAACTATTATTATTCGAACAACGTATGAAAACCATTGGCGTCAACATCCACATCACCACAGATGACGGAAGCCAAGGAAAGGAAGGCCGTGTCACCGATGCCCTAAAAGAAATCATAGAAGAAGTCGACATGATCTACTGTGTAGGACCCGAAATGATGGAACGTGCAGTATTTGACCTCGCAATTGAACACAATAAACAATGCGAAATATCCCTAGAAAGATACATGAAGTGCGGAATAGGAATATGTGGCAGTTGCTGCGTAGATCCAACAGGATGGCGAATGTGCATTGAAGGACCAGTACTAGATCAAGACCAGATAAAGAAAGTAGCTGAATTCGGAAAGTATCATCGAGACGCCACCGG
>CAZBLF010000029.1:0-13851 GCA_964492935.1 uncultured Methanosarcinales archaeon | reverse complement strand
AACATGTTGAGTTTCATCTGCAACACCATGTTCGCCTCTCCACCCAACAAGCAAGAGCATAGGAATACCATACACTTTCGGATCTGCCAACGATAACAACGGATTCACCGCGTTTCCCTGACCAGAATTCTGCATATACACTAAGGGCACCTTACCCGAAGCAAGATGATATCCGGCTGCAATACCAACAGCATTACCCTCATTCGCAGCAATCACATGCTTCTCTGCGTGATCAGCAACATAACCACAAAAATCTTTCAGCAAAGAATCAGGAACACCTGTAAAGAAACCTACATCCTTGACGAGTAATTCGAAAAATGCCTTACACGATAACATAGTCCTATCGAATGCAATTGTTTTTAAAAACCTTTACTTCAAGCCACCATACAAGGTCATATGTTCTTCAGCAACAACCTTCCAGTCAGCCTTCTTTTGATAACTAGTAATTCCCGTACGATACCTACCTGGTTGTCGCACCACCTTTTCAATACCTGCAGCAAGCGATTTTGCATCAGTGTTAACAACCTCGCCACAATGAAACGAAGAAACAATCTCCGGCAAAGCACCAACATCAGTAACCACAACCGGAACCTGAAACGACAACGCATTATGCAAAATCCCAGACTGATACGGTGCCCACGTATACGGTAAAACACAAACAGCAGCCTTCCGAAACAATAATTCCTTCTTTTTCTCGTCAATCCATCCAAAATCAGTAGTAATCTTTGCCGCACTCTTTTTCAGAGCATCTCTCACAGACTTCTCACTAGCATCATCCACAAACCTTCCAGCAATAGTCAAAGAATAATCACCCAGATAATCCATCGCACCAATTAAGGAGGGAACACCCTTCGCTTCAGAAATCATCCCAAAGAACAACACACTTTTAGCATCTCCAACCCCACCAGACTTGCTCCACAACCCGTGATAGATGCACCGAATGTTCGAAGCACCATATTTTTTCTCCAAGAACGTTCGTTGTTCAGGGGTATGTACAATAACCAGAGCCGCACGAGAAATAATCTTCTTTTCCAACATCGACAATAACCTATTCCGCATCCCCCCCTGACCATACTGCACCTCGTGTAATGTCACCACAACCGGAACCGACAACGAGAGCGCCCGAATAAATGCAAGATTCAAATTACGTTTCCCAAAAAGAGAGGCAACATACTGAAAGTGCACCACATCCAATTTCTCCTTAGCAATAATATGCTCCAGCTTGCTCCGTAAACTAAAAGAAGTAAAATCAACCACATACTCACAGTCACCCTTCACCCGACCAATACGAACAATGTTTTTCTTACCCGCACCAACATACAGATTATCGCTATACACAGCAATACCATCCTGTTCCGGTAAAAACGGACTAACTAAACCAATCTTGACCATACGTCGTTAAAGTCCTCAAACCATTAAAAACCCTTTGGTTTTCCAAGAAACTGAAAGAATTTGACAACAAACAACAATCCGTAAAAGACTCCGTAAAACAACACCAGCATATCCAGGTAACCAGCATATCCAAACACCAACACGTACATGAAGATGTACGAAGTATCTCCGATAGCTCGCACCACAATCTGCAACAACGATTTCTCAGATTTCACCGTCTGATCAGCATCCAGTGCCTTAGGAGCAACCTGAAACGTATACCGACGAATAAATTCAATAAGATTAACGACCAAGATCGATCCCGTAATGAAGAATCCAATCAAACAATACATACTATCTCCGTTGTTCAAAGTCACATTACATCCAAGCGCAACGAACAAGAAAGGAACAATCGCATTATGCCAAATCTTTTCTAGATACCGCCCATACAGCGACTTCTGCTTTCTCATTTTAGACAAAGTACCATCCATCGTATCAAAAATAATAGTAAATTGCAACAACAAAGCACCAATGACTAAACTATCAGTCCCAATCAACAGAAAACTAAACAACGTAAAAAAGATATTGAAGATCGAAAGTTGATTTCCTGTAATACCGAGCTTCATAAAAAGAGGAATCATCAAATTCCCTACCGGACGCGCGAAAACACGCATCACCACACTTCGATCATACTTAGCAGGAATCTTAACCATACCCCTATGAGCAGCACACGCTATATAAACATATGGGAAAATAGTAAGTGAATGATATAACGTCTCAAAAAGCGATGTCTTTATAAACAAGCACAAATTAAGTGAATAATCATTCACTAATATGGCAGTCTCCAAAAACACCCAAAAGATCATTTCGTTTCTAGATAGAAATGCATCTCGCCGATTAACGATTAATCAAATCGCCAAAACTCTTTCCATCAGCGTAGGAAGTGCCCACAAAATTCTCAAGGAACTGGAAGACGAGTCCGTAGTCAAAGCAGAGTCCTTAGGAAACGCAATCTTCTATGTTCTCAATCACGAGTCTGCCACAACTAAAGAAATTCTCGCCGAAATCGGATCTACAAGGCAAATCATGATCAAGAAGACAAAAATCATCGCAACGATCGGTCCTGTAACCAATTCCATTGAAGAAATCACCAAACTCAAGAATGCAGGGATGGATGTAGCAAGAATAAATTCATCCCACGGCAATCCCGAACAACATAGCGACATCATCAAGAAAGTACGCGAAGTAGACGCAACTATTCCTATTCTATTAGACATCCCTGGCCCCAAAGTACGCGTTCGCGGATTAAAAGAGCCTCGCATCCTCAAAGCCAACTCCACAATCATCCTCTCAACCACTCCAGAAGGAGATGCTATCGGTGTCGATCTACCTGAATTCCCAAAACACGTCAAACCTCGGCAAGAGTTGCTCATGGATGACGGCTCAATCGCAATTACCGTACAATCAATCGATGGAAACAACGTAACCTGCCTCGTCCAGCATGATGCAGTCCTACAAGAAGGCAAAGGCGTCAATATTCCCGGAGCGATCCTCAGCCGCGAATCTATACAGGAAAAAGAAAACAAGTGTATAGCATTCGCAAAAAAAGAACAAGTAGATTTCGTCGGGCTATCATTCGTCAATACTGCAGACGAAGTTCGAACGGTAGAAAAAAAGTTAGAGGGATCAACAATCAAAATCATTGCAAAAGTAGAGAATCAGGAAGCAATCAAAAATGTTTCCGGCATCATCGAAGCAGCCTATGGCATCATGATCGATCGGGGAGACCTAGGAAGCGAAGTCTCCTTCCAAAAAGTCCCTATGCTTCAGAAGCATATCATCGAAGAAGGAAATAAAAGAGCAAAGCCAGTCATCGTCGCTACAGAAATGCTCCATTCGATGGTAACGCAACCACTACCGAAGAAATCAGAGGTAGCAGATATCGCGTCCGCAGTCATGGATGGCGCGTCCGCAGTCATGCTCTCCGGTGAAACGGCGATAGGCGCAAACCCGGAACAAGCAGTCAAAGTAATGTCAACAGTCATTCAAGAATGCGAGGAGGAAACGCCAATTCTCGATTTAGAGAATGATAACGAGTCCACCGATCCCAGCGACGCCTGCTCAAAGATGATTATCGATCTCTCAAAGCATACGCATATCGACAAGCTCCTCTGTATCACTCATGGCGGCTTTTCCGCGAGAATGCTAGCGAGATTCAATAGCTCATTCCCCATTATAGCACTAACAAGCAACATAAAAATCGTAAGAAGATTGAAACTCCTAAGAGGAGTCATCCCATTACAAGTCGAGCATGAAATAGATAATTCGGGATCCGTCGAGCAAAAGAAGGAGGCAATCATGGCCTGTATCAAGAATCAATTAATCGAGGAGCAAGACACCATCGTCCTCGCAGGAGCAGTATTTCCTAATCACCGAAAGATCATCAATATGGTGGAAGTCCACAAGGTAGATGAATTCCTAGGATTTTTCAAACAACACGGGGGCACAAATGAAAGCAAATAAACCACATGGAAATGAATTAATTGACCGATTACTCACCGGAGAAAGAAGAGAAAAGGCAATCGCACAGGCAAACGAACTACCCAAAATCACCATCAGCCGAGAAACGATCCTAGATATTGCAAATATTGCACAAGGAGCTTTTTCACCGCTACAAGGATTTGTAACTCAGAACGACTTTCTCAACATTCTGCACGAGTCGAGACTAGAAAACAATCTCCCGTTCACCGTTCCGGTGACCTGTCCACTGCAAAAGGTACCAGAAAACGTCAAGGAGGGCGACGACATCAATCTATTCGACGAAAATGATAAGCTTATTGCCCAGATGCATCTCGAGCAAATCTATACGGCTAATCTCACCGAAGCATCCCAAGCCATTTTCGGAACTCAAGATCTAACCCATCCTGGAGTAAAAAAGCTTCACGATTCCGGCAATATCATGCTTGCAGGAGAAATCGATATGATTGGCGAACCCGATCCAATTGTACCCGGCGTACAACTAACACCTAAACAAACCCGAGCAGAGTTCGAGAAGCGAGGCTGGAAAACAATCACCGGCTTCCAGACAAGAAACGTACCTCACCGTGCACACGAATATTTGCAAAAAGCAGCATTAGAATTAACAGATGGAATCCTACTCCATCCCCTAATCGGCTGGAAAAAGAAGGGCGACTACACTCCAGAAGCCGTCATCAACGGCTACAAAACCTTAATCGAACACTATTATCCGAAAAACAGTGCAATCTTATCGGCACTCACTACCCAGATGCGTTATGCCGGACCCCGAGAGGCCGTCTTCCACGCAATCATCCGTAAAAACTTCGGATGCACCCATTTCATTGTAGGTCGCGACCACGCAGGTGTAGGCTCATTTTACAAAAAGTACGAAGCCCAGGAGTTCACCGACAAATTCGATGATCTAGGCATTGAAATCCTCAAACTAAAAGGACCCTACTTCTGCAAACACTGTGATTCCATCGCAACAGAAAAGACGTGTCCGCATCCTGTAGAGGAACAAATCGAAATCTCTGGAACACTCATCCGTGACATGTTGTCTAAGAAAGAGATTCCACCAAAAGAGTTCATGCGCAAAGAAGTTGCACAAGAATTATCTCACGAGGTCCTCATATGACCACAATCTGGTTTACCGGGCTTTCCGGAGCAGGAAAATCCACCATTGCCGAGCTATTAGTAGAGCAATTAAGAAAAGAAAACATCCAGGTAGCTCTATTAGATGGAGATATCGTCAGAAAAACCATTTCTAAGGATCTCGGCTATACAAAAGAAGATCGCGACAAGCACATCACAAGAGTAGCAGATATTTGTGCACTCTTAACAAGCGACCACATCCTGAGCATAGCCTGCGTCATCTCTCCCACCAAGGCAATTAGAGAATATGCCAGAAATCAGATAAAAAAATTCATCGAAGTCTACATCAAATGCCCAATCGAAATTTGCGAGGAACGAGATGTCAAAGGTCACTATAAAAAATTCAGATCAGGAGAGATAAAAGACTTCGTAGGATTAAATGTACCTTACGAGGAACCTGAGCAACCCGAAGTCACAATAGACACCCAAAACACAACACCAGAACAAGCAGCACAACAACTAAGACAAGCTTTAAAAGACAAGGGAATTTGTTAAGGCATGCGCATCGATCTCCATACTCATACCACCGCCTCCGACGGCAAGCTTTCTCCAAAAGAATTAATTGATGCAGCGCTAAAAGAACGCCTAGATGTCATCGGAATAACCGACCACGACACCACCGCAGGCATCGCAGCTGCACAAAAAGCAGCCAAGAACACAACACTCACCGTAGTTCCGGGCATCGAAATAACCGCAGATCATCCACAACACTCCGATATCCACATTCTCGGTCTCTTCATCGACCCAAACCACAAAGACATTCTAGAAATCGTTGACAAAGCCCAAAAAGCGAGAATAGTACAAAAGAAAGACATGATACAAGCATTACAAAAGCTCGGCTACAAGATAACGTACGAGGAAGTACACAAACTAGCGAAAGGAACGATCGGCCGCCCACACATCGCATCAATCCTCATGAAAAACAACAAACAACTAGAAACCCCTGACCAGGTATTTGATACCCTCATCGGCAATGGACAACCTGCCTACAAAAACAGAAAGCAAACAACCACCTTCAAACAAGCAATCGATGCAATTCATAATGCTCGCGGCTTAGCAATACTAGCACATCCCCTCGTCTACAGCAATACCGATGCCAAAACACTCATCCACGATTTCAAAAAGGCAGGCGGAGACGCAATAGAACACTTCTATCCCTATCGTGCAGATGCATTCGAAAAATATTCCGCATCTACCATAAAAAAGGAAGCAGAAAAACTAAACTTATTACTTTCAGGCGGCTCCGACTTCCACGGACGCGACGCAACCCTAGCATCCCAATTACTTCCAGAAGAAAACTATAAAAAATTAAAAAATCAAGCAGATTGAATCTGAACTTTCTCAATCGTCTCTTTCATCTCTTTGGTTGTAGCAGTAATACCTTCAGGACCGTTGTAAATTCCGCCATCCGCCAAGAACATCACATTCTTCGTCTGCAACCAATCCACAGTACCCTGAACAATATCCTTACTTGATCGAGAAACAACAGCAAGAGACTTGTTAATGCCATACATATCCGCATTAACTGCTTCATACGTCTTCTTAACCGTTTCCTTCGTCTCTAAACCACCAAAGACCGGACCCACCGACATAATGTCAGCTCCCGACAATCGGAAAAACTTAGTCATAACCGGCATCGCAATACCTACCTCATTTCTCGTAAAGAAATCATGTCCTGCTCGATGCACGTAAATAGGAACATTAAATTCCGGATCCTCAGCAATCATCTGCACCGCAGTCATACCCACATACACAATATTCATCATCAATGCACTAGCTCCAGCCGCAATAGCTTTTCGAGCATATTCCTTCATATATTCAGGTCGGAACGAAATATTTGGAGCATAGATAGTTTTCTTGCCCGTCTCCTTTTCAGCCTCTTTCAACGCATCACAAATCATCTTGACACGCTCCTCAAACGGACACGACGTAGGATTAATGTTTAATTCGTCATCCTTGATGAAATCCATCCCACCTAATGCAGCCTTGTAAGCAATATCGGCGTAATGAGAACTTGGCTGACCGGTATTCGGTTTCAAAATCAAAGCCTGCAACGGCCGATCACTATTCTCCAATCCAAGCATCTTCCGAATACCTTCACTTCCGAATTTAGGACCCTTAAACTGAGCCAATGCCTTTTCAGAAAAGTCAATATCCAAAACGCGAATCTCTTCCGCGTCATACGACGTCCCAAAAACATCGCCAGCAATAAAAGAGAGCAACGTCGCGAAAGAACAATGCTTCAAATCCATTAAATCACTACAAACCTTAATTTTCACAACAGCAGAATTCTCATCCATCGGCAATACGCTATACTCCTCAACCTCTGCCTTATACGCATTAGGATTCGCAGCCTTATCCGCGTGCCATTTAGTGGTATGAGCATCATATGCTACCTGTAGCGTCCCAATACTAATCCCTGCTGCAATGGTATCTACAACCTCGCGCAACGATTTCTTCGTGGCAATCGCCTTCTTGATAAAATAAGTTATTGTTATGTCGTTATCCCATTCCATAGGTTACTTCCCCACTAATAATTTTTATCGATCGTTCCCTGATAGCAGCGACAATTGCTTCATTGATATCGCCACCCCGAACCGTGCCATCGACTCTATTGAGTAATCCCGCTCCCATATAAAAAAGTATCCTTGATTTCATCCCTTCAATAGCAACATGCTTCCCATACGCCTCAATAAAGGCCTTCATAGCACCCTCTACCGCACCAGAATCAGCACCCTTCATCTCCTCCAGCACATAGTGCGCCAAGAAAAAGCCAACATCGAATGCCGCATCACCTTTACAAGCAAATTCCAAGTCCACAACACCCACAGAACCTCCAGATAACAACAACTGCTTAGGAGAAAAATCACCAATCAACAAAGATTTTGGAAAACCATCAGCAAAAATAGTATCAAACCGTTCAGCAATCAATTTCTGATGCTCCGAACCTAGCGCATGACTACTCACCACGCTTCGAAACCGAACAATCTCCTTAAAGAAAGCATCATCATCCTTTCGAATGCCAGCAGCATCCACCGCATGCAACAATCCCAGAGCATCTCCCGCAGCAGAAGCATGCGCTTCATCAAAAACACCCTCCAAGAAATAAGAGAGCAATGTTTTTCCCGTAATTTCAGATAACAACACTAGATTATGGGCAGCATCATACGACAACACCGAAGGAAAGGTAAAACCAGAAACATCCAAAGCATTCAATTGCTTCAGAGCAGCAACCTCATTCGCCAATCGATCCTCTTTCAACGGCAACTCTTTCTCACCAGGAAACGATTTACGATACTCTGTCAGAGCCTGCTTCAAATATCCAGTAATTCCATTCAGCGTAATCTTGTATACATAATTCAAATTCCCCACATCAACGAGAGAAATATCAATCTCCAAAACTTCACCATGTTCAATTTTAAAGTCTAAACAAGAATCAATTGCCTTTGCCTGAAAAAATCCCATCAAATGCGCAAGAAATCCATTATGCGATACAATCAAACAAGAAGAATATTCTTTTGCAAGCAATTCTCGAGCAAACGCCTCGGCACGATCCCTAACCTGAGCTAACGATTCCCCACCTTCCGGCGTCTCCTTCATCAACCCATGTGCCGCCCCTACAGCAGTTCCCTCTGCAACACCCAAATTTCTCTCACGAATTGCATCAGACAACTCCAATGCAACATCATGCCCCTCACCAATCACCGACGCCGTATTCTTGGCACGATTAGAACTACTAGAAATAATCACATCGAAAGAATGATTCTTCAAAGTCTCCCCAAGCTCCGCAGCCTGCAGCTTCCCCTTTTCACTTAACGTTCCACGACTCTGTCCCTGAATAATACCAGAAGCATTTTCCTCAGTCTGACCGTGTCTAACGAGCGTCAGTTTCATGAAACACCATCTTTCGGGCTTTCTCTAAATCCTCAATAAAATCAATTTCAATCCGAGCATACCCGTCAGTGTACACCGGAAGCATAACCAAACCCTTGTCGCGAACCTTGTTCAACGCATCCATCATATACGCACGCGCATCTTTCTCAGCAAGCGTTTCCTCAATCACATCAAAGAACGCCTTACTGCCTTCCTTAGAAAACTTAGCAATATGAGCAAATTCACCAGTAGCTTCCCCACAAACAATCGTCTTAGCCATCTCCACAACCTGGCCGTTCTCAACTAACACTTTTGAATGCTCCTCGTTGCAAGGCTTCCGATCAACACCAATAGCAATATCTCCTTTACCAGAAGCAATCAAAGACGGAATCTTAGCATTATACACAATATCTCCTGCCAAATACAAAAATTCCTCGCCATACACCTCTTCTTTAGCAGCTAAAAACGAATGCAAAATCCCATGAGTCTCAAAATCAGGATTAAAGATACATTTCCCCTGATCTCCAACAACTTCCTCTACTTTCTCTTTCAAATAACCAGTAACCACAACAATATCGCGAATCCCAATAGCATGCAATGCCTTCAACTGCAAAGCCAACATCGGAACCTCCCCCACCTTCAACAAACACTTCGGAGTTTCCTCAGTATACGGCATCAATCGACTTCCCATTCCAGCCGCTAAAATTAACGCTTTCATCCCCTGAAAGAACAAAACTGTTTTTATAAATGTACCTAAACATAACAGGAGCACTATGAAATATAAGTACCATTATCAAGTAGTAAAAAGAGAAAGATTTATATAGGCTTTTTCATGTGTAAATTACATGCATGCAGACCAAGATCTTGAACAAACAATCATTCTTACCGATATGGATGGTTGCTACATAGACGATCGCACCGCTAAAGACGATCTCTCACGAGACGCCTACGATGCAGCTATTGAAGCTGAAATCCCCATATCTTTCGTTACCGGCAAATCAGCAGCTCTCGCACTCCTAGACATTCGAAGATTAGATAATCCCTTTCCATTAATAGCAGAAAACGGAAGCGTCATCTACGTCCCAGAAGATTTTCTAAGTCGTAGTGAGTTAGAAGAGCATGAAGAATTTAGACCTTGGCTCGCCGATGAGGAGAGAGTCGAAGATAATGCAACATACAACCTTCTAGAATACAACATTGGAGTCGACGAAACAACGAGATTCCTACATGAACTACAAAAAGAACTCCCATTTGAAATCAGACTTTATACGGAGATGTCTCCCCAAGAACTAGGCAGAGACGTCGGCTATGACCTAGAGCTAGCAAAGCTAGATCAAATGAAAGAATATCATCTGCCCGTAAAGATTGGAACCGAATTCGGAGGCTTCGACGATGACGAAGAAAAAATAGCGCGATTCAAACAGGAATTAGAGGATGCAGGATATACATGGAGTCGAGGCCGCTACCACTTAGTCGGTAAGGGACGCGATAACAATGAAGTTTCAAAAGAAGAGGCGTGTAAAGCCCTCAAGCAAATGTACGAAATCAAATACCCTCAAGGAGTTTTTACCGTTGGACTAGGCGATTCCCAAAGCGATCACGGCATGGAAGAATGGGCAGACAAAGGCTACCAAGTGGCAAAGCCTAAAGGACATGTAGAACTTCCAGAAAATTCTTCAATAATCAGAGTAGATGGCACCGGTCCCGAAGGATGGGCCATGGCAATAAACGCACTGCTAGAAGGAAAACCCTTATAAAAACACACAAATCCAGGTAACCTATGAATTTCAAATACATCTTAAAGAAAAGCGCGAAGCCGTGGCACTACAAGTTAATCCACCAGATGATGTACCGCTATCTCTCAGTACCATTAACCTGGGTTCTCCTAAAACTAAGAGCAACCCCTAACCAAGTTACCACCTTAAACCTTCTAGCAAAACTAGCAAGCATTGTAACCGCATTCATGTTCCTTAAACTTCCAACCGTAATCCTATTCGAACTAGGTATCCTATTAGACTGTGCCGATGGCGCAATTGCGAGAATCACCAAGAAATTCTCAAAGAAAGGCTTCCTGTACGATGCAATCGGAGATCTTCTAGTAAATAGAATCTTCTATGTAGCACTAGCCCTAGGTCTATTCTTCCATTTCAGGAACAATTTCAACAGCATCTACATCCTGATCGCAGCCCTAACGCTTCTAGCAGTAACGAGTGCGAGAGAACGCGTCTTCGATTACACCGAAAAGACTGAAACCAACCTAGAGAAAGCAAAAGGAAAGAATAAAGGTCCAGCAAGACTCTTCACCATGCTCATCGACTTCAACAAGGTAGCATTTCCCTTCATCATCTTCGCAAACGTACAGATCATCCTAGCGTTCTATACATTAAACATCGCAACAGAACTGTTAAGAACAGTATTTTACCTACACACAATCTTCTCAACCGTAAAAGAATAATTATTCTACAAGAATATGTTCGTGCAGATCCTCATCGTCCGCATCAAAATTAGTTTTCAACAAAATAAAGGTACTATCGGCAGTATATTTAATCGCGTGAGAAACAAGACGACTGATATGAATACCCTCTTCAGCTTCTAGCTTACATTCCTCTTTCTCTCCTGTCTCAGAATGCTCCAAATACACATCTGCTGTACCAGAAGGCAAAAAGAAGAAAATATCAGTCTTCTTATGAAAGTGATTCCCCATAATGGCGCCCGGTTTCATGTTACCTTGCAACAACACCTTCCACGTGCCACCATTCAGCACTTCCTGAAACAATCCACGTTCATCCTTACGAGTAAACGAAGGTTTTACTAAAGTCGCAAGCTTCATCGGGTCCTCTTCAATCGAGTTTTAAAAATCCGAATAACATATTCCATTCCAAGAGTAATCAAATTAAACCAACTAGAAAAGCTTTTCGATGTTCCTTTCGAACGCTCATTAAACGTATAGGGAATCTCCTTCACCGTCATTCCCTTCTTGCGAATATCGAACAACAATTCAATAAAGTACGAACCATAGCCCTTAGGATACAGTGTAACCTCGTTAAACACCGATCGCTTCAACACAATAAAGCCACTATCATAATCCTTAATCCCATATCCCAACACAAAGCCAGCCAATCCATTGATCATCGTACTCGTAATCGTTCGAATAGGAGCACGCGTATCTTTTGCACCCTTCACATAACGTGATCCAACAACCGCATCATATTCCTTCAAAAGAGAAATCATCTTAGGCACTAAAGCAGGCGGCATACACATATCACTATCCATCCAACCCACAATATCACCTTTAGATTCGATAATACCACGATTAAACGCAGTAGCCAGACCCTTCGTCTTCTTCCGTCTAATCAAGGTAACGTGATCATATTTCAAACCAGCAACTAAATCCGCAGTTCCATCCGGACTGTTATCATCAACCACCACAATCTCCAAAGGTTCTTTAATTTCCTTCGTCAAACTATCAATCATATCCTGAATGTTCTCTTTCTCGTTAAACGTAGCAAGAATAATCGAAATCATGCCTTGCTAGCCTCCTTCAACGCATCAACAATCGTACCAACCTGCTCCTCAGTTAAGTTAATTCCAGAAGGCAGGTACAATCCCGTCTCCGAAACCTTGTCAGAAACCGGAAAATCACCTTCACAATTAGGATACCGATCATCGCCACCTTCAGTATACAACGGCTGTCTGTGAAAAGGAAAAAATAACGGACGTGAATCAATGCCCTTCTCTTTCAACACTCCCATTAGTTCTTTAGGCGTCATCCCAAAAGAATCTTCAAGAAAAATAACATACATCCACAATACAGGTTCAGCCCAATCCGCCGCACCCTGCACCCTAATACCAGGCACATCAGCAAGTAGACCATCATACAACGCTTTAAGCGCCTTTTTCTTTGCTAAGATCGCATCAACACATTCCACTTGCGCATATCCAATCGCAGCCTGAATATTAGTCATACGATAATTAAATCCAAGAACAGAATGATGGAACCGAGGCTCCGTAAAACCCAAATCACGAATCAGGCGAGCTTCCTTTTCAACATCCGCACTATCCGTCAGCACCATGCCACCCTCTCCCGTCATCAAAATCTTGTTAGAATAAAAGGACCATGCGCTAGCATCTCCAAAACTACCCACCTTCTTACCCTTATACGAAGCACCATGTGCCTCAGCACAATCCTCAACTAACAACAGGTTATGTTTTTTAGTAATTTCCAGAATTGCGTCCATATCACAAGGATGCCCATACAAATGCACCACTAAGATTGCCTTAGTCTTACTGGTTATCTTCTCCTCAATCTTACTCGCATCAATCCCCATCGAAGGTTCCTCAATATCCACAAGCACCGGCTTCGCTCCCGATAAAATAACCGAGTTAGCTGAAGCAATATTACTCAAATTAGGAATAATAACCTCATCACCCGGTCCAATGCCGAGTGAAGCATACGCCAAATACAAGGCTGAAGTTCCATTACTACATGCAATACCATGTTTCGTTCCAATAAAACCAGAAAATGCTTTCTCAAATAAGGGTACAAATCTACCTAGAGAAGAGATCCAATTAGTGTCCATACATTCCTGGACATATTCTTTTTCCTTGCCAAAAAAAGCAGGTTCACAGACGGGAATCATCGTATTTATCGATTCTGAAAAACGGAACTGTTTATATAAACTTTTGCTATTGTTTACGTTTCAACCTACAGTAACCCTACTGACGCCCATCGAGGAGCATGAGATTCCAAGGGAAGCTCATAAGTGCTCCGTGCCTCAGTAGGGTCACATCAAGAATCACACACATCTTCCCTCCACAAAAGTTTATAAAGTAAGGTTCACTCTAAAAGCACATGGAAATGCAGCCTCAATTCGAGAAAAAGTACCATATGCTAGAGGCAAAGCACTGGTGGTTTAAAGCGAGAAGAGACATGGTCTT
>CAZBLF010000028.1:7693-16671 GCA_964492935.1 uncultured Methanosarcinales archaeon | reverse complement strand
GGCATAAAACCAATAGAATACGAAGCATACCCGGCCAATCCAGCACCCACAACATTCAGTACAATATATCGTTTATCCTCTCGATTCCAGAAACTAAACAGGTGCATAAAGAACGCCAATAACAATAATCCAACCCCGATCGAGCCAACCCAAGTAGCATCCATACACTCAACTAAGAAATCAAACTATAAATATCTATCTACTTCATCACACCATTACGATAATCTCTAATATAGCGATAACCGGTTGCCAAAAGCCCGGTGGAGAGATAAGCAGAGACAAAAGACGCAGTAGGGCCAAGATCCGTAGCACTCTTAACTGTATAATGCACGAATGCATCAGCTAACGATTTACCTACAGTAGATTCGATCGAGGATTGAAGCACCTTCTTTTTCTCATCTCGCTGACTACTCACTTTAGCAATAATAAAAACTCCAGATTTAACAGCCGAAGTCAAAATAGCATTCTGCCAGTCAGGGGCATCGACATAATCCATCGCAAAAGTAGTCAAACCACCAGCACTCCATCCTGCACCCATTGCGAAACCATCGGAAAGCAAATAATCAACATTTCGTTTGAAAAATCTATAGCATCTAATGATATTTCTCTTACTAAAATCAGCCGATCTGCGAGCTACACCCACATCTACTTTTTCTTCAAGTGATTCCATCAACTCAAGAACCCAGGTACCTATAAAAATCCCGCTACCTTTATATAAGACAAAACCCATATACAGAGTATGAAAAAGCTACTCATCCTACTTCTCCTCCTACCTGCAGTATCCGCAGAAACCCTTCTAGACGACTGGGTCGACCATCCCTCAACCTTCACGCTAGCCGACCACGAATTCTCGGTACAATACATCGATTCCAAAGAAAAACTCGTCATGAAAATGGACGGTCTAGGAGGACTCCTAGACATAGACGAGTGCGAAAAGAGAGAAGACATAGAATACTGTTTCATCGAAGCAAATCTCGTGCAAGTAAAGTTATTAATTAATTCCCTAGCACCAGATATAGAAATAGAAAGAGATTTCTCAACAAAAAAGCCATTGCTTAACG
Organism: uncultured Methanosarcinales archaeon; assembly: GCA_964492935.1. Taxonomy (GTDB): domain Archaea; phylum Nanobdellota; class Nanobdellia; order Woesearchaeales; family JACPBV01; genus JAQBWB01. The sequence goes on along the minus strand of CAZBLF010000028.1, from coordinate 15,610 downwards.
AAGAAATCGACATCATAGCAACCATAACCAACAACGGTGATAAAAGAGCATCAAACGTAGTATACGAAGACCCTTACACCTCAAAGTTCAAGAAAACTTCATCAGATTGGCAAGGAAACCTCAATCCCGGAGAGGAAAAAATAATCACCTATACCGTTACGCCACTCGCAATAGAAAAAATCAATTCCCAAGCCAGCATCTCCTACGACTTCGATGGAAAAAAGAAGACAAAATCATCCAAAACAATCCTCATCGAAGTACAAGAGCCATTTACTCTAACCCATTCCCTCGTAGAAAGCGCAGAAAAGAACGAACGCATATTCTATAACGTCACCCTCATCAATAAAGGTGAAACAAAACTAGACATCAACACCCTAAAAATCATCATCCCTGCAAAAATGGACATCAAGAATGCTCCTCGTACGCTAAAGCAAGACGGCAACACGTTAACCTACGCCGGCTCACTAGAAGAGAACGAGCGCCAAACCTTCATCATCCAATTAGCATCCTCAAAAGTAGGCACCATGAGCATTACGCTAGATGCCCAACTCCTAAGCACGTTCACCAAACACCTAGAAAAAGAAATCAGCATCGGACTCTCAGATATCATCCCCATCATCGAGATTCCCTCAGAAATTAAGGCAAATACTCAGTATGACTTCTACATCGCAACAAAGAACGCAGGAAAAGATGCAATAGAATCAATCCAAATGAATGTCAAAAGCGATCTCATCGATTCGATGGTGCGCAACAAGAAGATAGAAGCAAAAGCTACCTACACCATCTTCAACAAAAAACTCACCGCACCCTATCTAGACGCCGAGCAAACATACACCACCACCTTAACCGGCTACTATGCCACCGCTTCCGGCAAGAACAAATCATTCAAGCAAACAGCGACCACCAAGATCATACCAACCCCTCAAGTCATCCAAATATTCAGAACATTCAACAAAGAAAAATTAAAACGAGGAGACACCGTACAAGTGCAAGTAAGTATCAAAAACAAACTCAATAAAGAAATAACCAACGTCGACCTTTTCGATAATTTCCCAAAAGAAATAAGACCTTCCTTAGAAGGAGAGGTAACAACGCTCATCGAAACACTCCAACCGAATCAGGAACTACAAGTCTACACCTACTCCCTCACCGTTCCCGAAGACTACGACAAGAACGAAATAGAATTCAAAACCACACTCAGCACCAAGATCGATGATGCACTCACCATCCTTAAGCGAAGCGATACACTACAAGTAACAGATGCAATTGTACCGGTAACAACACTCGCAGATCAACAACAAGCAGCTACTACCATCAAGATTGAAGCACCCGATCCAGAAACTCCAGAAACAACACCCAACTCATTAAAGAAATTCTTTACCTGGCTACGAACAATCTTCAAATCACAACCCATAAATAGCACCCTAGAGCTTCAGTAACATGCGCATTCCCAAAAAATACGGTCAATCCAAGGTCAATCACTGCCCTTTCTGCGGAAAACAATCCATTACTCAAAGCAAGCAAGGAATTCCAGTCTGCACCAATCACAAGGAAGCAACATTAAACGATTGCAAGTGCATGTGCGGAGATTATCTAGACCTAAGACAGGGAAAATTCGGACCCTACTTCACCTGTATGAATTGCGGCAACCTCAATTTCAATAAAGGCCTAGAACTCAATCCCAATGCAACCGATATAACAACACCTCCACCACAAACAGAAGAAAAACCAAAAAAGAAGAAGCAAACGCAATACAAATCCTCATTTACACCAACAGAAACTGTAGTTAGGTCAGATGAATTAGATTTCATGTAAAAATTCTAAAAGAAAATTAAGAAAAAAAATAAAAAAAGAAAGACTTACTCAGTCTTTTCTTCTTCGTCTGAAGGTTCTTCAGCAGGAGCTTCCTCTTCGGCAGGGGCTTCTTCTTCAGTAGCCTCTTCCTCAGCGGGAGCTTCTTCTTCGGTAGCTTCGTCTTCCATAGGAGCTTCTTCTTCCTGACCTGCATCTTCTGCTGGTGCATCTCCTTTGGTTACGCTAACTGCTTTAGGTCCTCTGTCGCCTTCTGTAACTGTGAAGTTAACTTCATCATTTTCAGTGATTGACACACCCTGTTCTAATCCAGTCTGGTGAACAAAGTATTCTTTGCCATCCTCTCCTGCAATAAAACCAAATCCTTTCATTTCGTTGTAAAACTTTACTGTTCCTTTCATTTTCTATTCCTCCAATATACTTACTTTTTAACTAGAAGCATCCCTTGAGATGCTCCTGATAACGTGGAGAGAAACAATATCCACTTTTAAATGCTTCTATTATTACCCTCTAAAAGCATAAATTTACCCCAAAATCCGAAAAACGAAGTGAACATGCCGCTCACAATATAAGCAGGTTTTATAACTGAAAATCCGTTTCTGAACGTATGATTAAAGCATCATATCTCTACTATCGCCAATTCCAGGAGTACGGTCCAAAATGGAAGGCGGAGCTAGCTAATATCCTGACTCATACAGATCCAGATATCAAATCGACCATCGCGGAAAAGGCGGAAAGGAGAGAGATGGTGAGCAAAGGGGGAGTTATTATGCCGATCATTCTTGATACGCTGGGGATCAAGAGAGAGCCAAACACCGCTGATTTCGCATTTTCAGCCTTCTGTCTTGGCAATGCAATTATTGATGACACGACAGAGGGATCAATCACGAGAAGGGAGTCCTATCATACAGATGAAATCGTAGGAGCTCTCAGAAATCGAGAAAAACTGTCAGAGAGTCACTCAGAGGATGTAAGGGCAGCAGCACTGTTATTCGAGTACATCTACAACCAGATTCCACAGAGGAAGGAAGAATTCATATCAGGGATAGACCGGTTGACTAATGCCGCTACACAAGAAGATACATCTCCAAACCCTGGAGTAGATGTGAGGGCAGAAATAGGGAGTGCTTATGGTGGGATCGCTAAGGTGATCCTGAGCGCAAGAATAGAATACGACCTTGACAGATATAGCAACTTCCTGGAATCATTATTCGCAGGGGCGGCAATCCTGGACGATTTGGCAGATCTCCATGAAGATTTCGGCGTGAAAGTAACAATGCCATTGCAAAGACTGGGTGGGTGGGAGCCTTCTTTATTAGGAATCCTAAACAGCAAGATAATTCAAACGTCACTAGCAGATTCGGAGCAAGAATTCGAAAGGGGGGTTTTCAGATCTTGATCAAGATCAAGGGAAAAAATATCGAAATCTTATCAGAACGATCAAAGGAGCATACATTTTACTGCTGACTAATAAATTCATTGACTCAAAATCTCCCCATCCAGCTTACCTATCCAAGAATCCTAAATACAAAAAACAAGTAATAGACTGAGATTCCCAGCATTACCAGCCCAGCAACCAAGTTCAAACCCCTTTTCCGAGCCGTCAACCAAGAAATAAAAGCCTGACTTTTGCCGGAAGACAACAAAGCAAGCACCAATAAAGGCGCCATCATCTTCCCCTCAATTTTTTCAATGGTCCGACCATTATGACATTGAAACATCTCCTGGGTTATACCGGGTTTCGTCATACATCCCTCAGTTATCAACACATGCTTCGACGGCATCTCAATTCTATCCAAGTTAGTACCCATCTCCAAGTTATAAGGTAACAGTTTAACCTCAACCGAAACACCATGAGCAGAAAAAACATCCTTAAACTTCTGTTCAATCGCATCAACACCTAATGTATTATTCTCATACACCACAGCAGTTGAAGTAATAATGGGCTTAAATCCCATTGCAGAAAGCGACAACACATTCTCAACCGTCAGAGTAAACATACCTTCACCACGAATCGCATCATGCTTTGCCTCATCATAATGATCCAAGGAAACTCTAAACGAAAGCGAATGTCCATGCCGCTCTCGATATGAAGGCAACTCCTTCAACAACCTTCTAATCGGATACGTAGCATTCGTCAAAATCGTAACATCCGCTCGCTTCAAAGAGGCATCAATAATATCTAGCATCTGTGTATTGATAAACGGCTCGCCACCCGTATAATAGATCTGTTCCACCCCATAAGCAGCAGCCTCATCCAAGAAAGGGATAACTTCCGAAAGCGTAATCTGCTGCAAGCTATCATTCTTTGGATTGCTCCCCACATAACAGTGCTTACACGATAAATTACAGCGACTTCCCACCATAAACCACAGATCATCTAATTTATGTTTTCCTGCGACCTGCTTAAAGCTAACAACTCCAGGTTTACTTTCCTGAACAACTATCGTAGAACTCATTTCTTTTTGTCATACCTCTTGATATACCCCTTTAACAACAAATTACCAAGCTGCGACAACTTAATGTACAAATTATTGTGCTCTCCCTTTAATTCAACCAATCTAAACTGTTTCAAGCCTTTATACTTGTAATTTCCATTGATGTGATAAGACAACAACGAAATCGACATTGTTACCTTCTCACTCAACTCTTTCAATGATGTAAAGTCATCCGGTGAAAGATGTTTCAAAATCTTTAATTTATTATCACTCAACTCATTATAGTAACTCAATTTCATAATCGGTAACATCATCGCCATATCATCCATCACACCAAACGCCTTCAACCCATTCGCAAACGCAGCCGATAACGCGGCACACGTACTAATTCTATCGCCAGTAGCAACATTCACAATAAGATCATCCTCATCGTGCAACGAACAAATGTCCCCAAACGTACGGAACATCTCCTCCATCATATTACCATCAATCTCCAGAATCTTAGATTTAATAGTAAATTCATCCAACTTAGAAGCAAGCTCATGAGCCTCTTTAGCATTTCCCTTAGGTGCAACCAAGTACACCATCTCCGTGGGAAATTCCTTAATACCTACGAACAACGCTTTTAGATTATCGCCAACCGGCGCAATTACTTTGTATCCCATAGTTGTATGTACACCCCACTTCTTAATAAACCTTACTTTAAGCTTCAAAATTTACTTTTGATAAACTATGTTTTGAAGTATTCAGCAGTACCTTTTGCATTGATAGCACTCACCAACCGCCTAACAGAAACAACATACGCAGCCGTCCGCATATCAATCTTCAACTCCTCCTGAACCTTCGTCACCGCACCGTACGCATCTAACATAATTTTTTCTAGTTTCTCATGCACCGCCCCAAGGCTCCAATAATCTCCACTCCGATTCTGCAACCATTCAAAATAACTCACCGTCACCCCGCCCGCATTAGCCAGGATATCGGGAATCACAATCTGCTTGTTTTTAGCAAGAATTGCATCAGCATCGTGTGACGTTGGTCCATTCGCAACCTCCAAAATAATCTTAGCCTTGATTTTCGCAGCATTCTTCTTAGTAATCTGATTCTCTAATGCAGCAGGAACCAAAATATCCACATCTGACTCCAACAACTGCTCATTCGTTATCCTATCATGTTTGATAATATCGCAGACCGTGCCCTTACAATATACTGCCTCTAATTTCCCAGCCTCTCGCTTACGTCGCATAACACTATCTGGATCCAAATTCCCTTTCTTCGTAAAGATGGCTCCCTTTGAATCACTCAATCCCACAATTTTATATCCATCATCATGCAATAATTTGGCAAGATGATATCCAGCATTACCATATCCCTGAATCGCAACCGTCAATTTCTTAGGATCCAATTTTTTCTTTTTGACGAGGCTACGCAACACATAATATGCTCCCCGCGCAGTAGCATCATCTCTTCCCAGACTACCCCCTAATGATACCGGTTTACCCGTTATCACTGCAGGCGTCAATTTCCGAGAAATCTTATTGTACTCATCCGCCATCCAGCCCATAATCATCTCATTCGTATACACATCCGGCGCCGGAATATCCACATCAGGACCAATAAAATCATAAATCCCTCGAATATATCCACGACTCAAATGCTCAATCTCGTGTCTCTTCAATTTCTTAGGATTAACAACAACACCACCCTTCGCACCACCAAAAGGAATACCCACAACCGCACACTTAAACGTCATCAAGAATGCAAGTGATTTAACCTCATCCAAATCCACCGTAGAAAGGAAACGAATACCTCCCTTTGTTGGCCCGAGTAAATCATTATGGTGCACTCGATAACCGGTAAAGATCTCCAAATCCCCATTCAATTTTCGTAACGGAATACTGACCTGAATAATCTGTTTCGGATGCTCCAGCGTCTTCACCGCATCCTCACTCACCGTAACGTATTGTAAAGCGTTTTCAAACAGTTTCTTTGAATTATCGAAAAATTTTCCCATATGGACAACCTAATCAGCTATTATCCTGACTCTTTATAAAATTTACTTTTGACAAAAAATTAACCTAAGAAACAACAACACTTCCTGTCATTGAGGGATGAATCCCACAACTATACGCAAACGTACCTCTCTTCAAGAAAGTAAACGTAAATGAACCGCCGGGCTTCAATACAGGGCTTTCAATCTCACCCATCACAATACTATGATCCACACTATCCTCATTCAACCACGTAACCTCATCACCCAATCCTACTTTCAACTCATTGGGAAAAAACTTGAGATCATCAATCGTGATTTCATGAAATAGACCACTTGCCGCAACCTGCACCGGTTGTTTAACAACAACCTCACTCCCATTACTCAACTCACTATCAGCAATAACAATACGCTCATCTCCCTGTTTAGGAACCATCCGCGTAGCATCATTTTCTAGTGGAATACAGGAGACGAGAAAAACAACCAATACCAGACCAAGAATCTTCATAAGGAGGGGCAACCATATTCAATTTATAAAGATTTGTTTCCACAAAAGTATATGATGAACTCATCAGGCTCTTGAAGCAGTCTGCAAACGGAAATACCAGAAACCAATCCCTCCCAGATACAAAAGATACACCAAAACCTCCAATAAACTAGGATTTCCATTATAACCAAACAAACCCTTCAAGAAACTGCCCACAACCCCTTTTTCATGCAACGCAGGAAAACTCCCATCTGCATGCAACGCAGGATTAATATCATATAATGGAGTAACCATACCCGAAACAACCCCAGCCTCCTCAAATTCATGAACTCCATGAGCAACAAGACCTGCCGCAAATAAAATTAACAACACACCACTCACAGTAAACATCTTCTTTAATTGGATATTCCGGGTGCTTCTAAAAAAGAGCCATCCCAGGACGATAGCAACAACAACACCGATCAACCCACCAAAAAGATGCAATCCACCTGCATACTGAGCAGCGTTCAAGAAGATGACCGTTTCAACACCCTCACGAATCACCGCGATAAAAATAATGAAAAAGATACCAAACGCAGAAAAAAACGAACTATCTGACGTTAAATGAGCACTCATCCGTTCATGTAATTTTTCAACTATATTCCGCTGCTTCATCATCCACAAAATCATCGTAGTAAGCAACCCAGCACCTAACAACATCGTAAAACCTTCAAATAACGCCTCACCTCTCCCAGTAAAACCGCCAGCAAAGAAGTTAAACAACACCGCAGCCACAATACTAAATCCAATTCCTCCAACAATACCATAATACACGTTCTTACGATACTTTGCATTATCAGTTTTCGTAAGATAGGATAAGACGATACCCACAACTAAACTAACTTCCAACGTTTCCCGGGACGTAATCAAAAAACTTTCAATCATCGTAATAACTTAACAATCGTTAAGCCAGAATCATATTTAAAGATATCGTAACAGAATTACCACTAACGGAAGCTAAGAATGGGTATAGCATCCCAGGTTCGAAATTCTATCATTTCCCAAATCAGGCTCGTTGTCAGGGGTCGCACCCTACGGGAAGACAGAGCCTTCAGATTCAGAAGCAAGAATTTCGAAGATGCTATGCACATATAAACTAAGAAAGATCCGTAACCACATACGCCTTAGGTAAGTGATGCAACAACGAAGCA
>CAZBLF010000028.1:0-7593 GCA_964492935.1 uncultured Methanosarcinales archaeon | reverse complement strand
CTAAGAAAGATCCGTAACCACATACGCCTTAGGTAAGTGATGCAACAACGAAGCAGGACAATCCGCAATCTTCGTATCCAAATCTGAAAACGCAGCATATGCTTTTTTCTTCCCTTCACCAAAAAACAAGACAAAGCCAACCTGTGATCGCAACACCATCGCGCGACTTATCGTCAAACGTCGAGCAGGAGGTTTAGGACTATCATCCATCGCCAATAAACAGTCAGCATCCGATGCCAATGAATCATGCCGAGGAAACAATGCACCAATATGCCCATCCTCTCCAGCACTCACCACAATCACATCATACTTTTTCCCAATATCCTCCATCTGGCGAAGATATTTCACAACTCCTAAATCCTGCACCTCAGCATTATACACAAAAGGATGCACATTCTCCTGGGGCATCTTGCCCGAAGTAACGAGATCATGCGTAAACGCACCTCGAATCAATTTAAAATTACTTTCATCGCTATCAACATCAACCATCCGCTCATCGACCAAGAACACCAGCACCTTTTTCCAGTCAACAACCGTTTCTTTAAGCCAATCATAGACTCCCGCAACCGACGTACCGCCAACCAATCCCAACGTAACCGTATCCTGCTGCGTCAACAAATTATTGATCTCTGCAGCAATTGCATCGGCCGCTTTTCGCTCTGCCTCTTTTCTCTCACCTTTAATTATTTCCATAACAATCACGTCGGACACGTAAATGTGTCAAGCTCCTGGTTCCACACCTTTTTATTTTCACTGTAATCAATTGCACATTCCACAATAACCGGACCGCGCTGCCGGAACGCCTTCTCTAAGATAGGTACGAGAGATTCAGCCTTAGTAACGCGATACCCTTTAGCTCCATACGCCTGAGCATACTTCACAAAGTCAGGATTCCCTAAATCTAACCCAAAATCACCAAACTTAAAATTCTGCTGCTTCCATTTAATAAATCCATACGCATTATCGTTTAATATCAACACCACAACCGGTAATTTCAATCGTACAGCCGTCTCCAACTCCTGCGAATTCATCATAAATCCACCATCGCCACATACAGCAAGCACCTTCTTCTTCGGATGCACCAATTGAGCGCCCATCGCACTCGGCAATCCCGCACCCATTGTTGCAAGTGTATTGTCAATCAAAAACGTGGTAATGCCAAACGTCTTGTAATGCCGACTAAACCACATCTTGTAAATTCCATTATCCATGCAGATGATATCTTCCTTTCCCAACACCTTTCGACAATCAGCAACTATTCTACGAGGCTTCATCGGAAAACTATCATCAGTACTTCCTTCCACAAACAACCGCTCCTCAAGATCCTTCTTAATTTTCTCCTCATAGGTACCGGTGTGCTTAAATCCAGGTAACGCACGTCGTAATGCGTCCAAGGAAGCACTTACATCACCCACCAATTCCACAGAGGGTTCATAAAAAATCTCAGGCTCAGCAGGAGTAAAATCAATATGCAGAATCTCTTTTTTCAAATCAGTATTCCAAACACTCGGCGGATGCTCAATCGTTGCATAACCAACCGTAATGATCAAGTCAGCCTTTTCCACAACACAATTCACATAATCTTTTTTGTGAATACCAAAAGCAAAGAGCGAATTCTTATGATCATCTCCTAGTACTCCCTTTCCCAACTGCGTGTGAATAACATACACGTTCGTACCATCACAAAACTTCTTTAACGCAGCACTCACCTTTCTTCGTTGTGCTCGACTGGAAACAATAATCACTGGATGTTTAGCCTTTCTAATCTTATCAGCAGCCAACGCAATAGCCTTAGCATCGGCATTCGGCCTCCTCAACACACCAGGCGTATGCGGCCCAAACGCAGTATCAACATCCTCAGATGCAACATCCTCCGGCAACTCAATATGACACGCTCCCTGCCGTTCCGTCGTTGCAAGCTTAAACGCACTCCGAATCTCCTGTGAAATCATCTTAGGACCCTTAATCGAAACAGCATTTTTCGTTAACGGTTTCATCATCCCAATAACATCAATAATCTGAAAATTTCCCTGCCAGTTCTCTCGAATTCCTTTCTGACCAGTAATCGCAAGCAACGGCATCCCACCAAGCTGAGCATACGCAACACCCGTCACTAAATTCGTTGCACCAGGCCCAAGCGTAGACATACATACACCGACCTTTCCCGTTAACCGACCATAGGTTGCAGCCATAAACGCACTCCCCTGTTCGTGCCTATTCACAATAAGCTTAATCTTCGAAGTTCGTAAACTCTCAACAATATCAAGATTCTCCTCTCCCGGCACCGCAAACACATATTCCGTGCCCTCATTCTCCAAACACTCAACAAACACATCCGAGGCTTTTTTCTTACTCATAAATACTATACCCCTTGATGTTAACAAATTCCTTTAATCCATAATGACTCAATTCACGTCCAATACCTGAAGTTTTAATCCCACCAAACGGCATTCGAGGATCAGATTTAGTATAATTATTAACGAACACCGCTCCCGATTGAATTTGCTCAGCAACCCTTTTGCCACGCTCCAGATCCTGGGTAAAAACACTCCCTCCTAACCCAAATTCAGAATCATTTGCAATCTGTATAGCTTCCTCCTCACTCGAAACCACATGAATCGGCGCAATCGGTCCAAATACCTCTTCAGACATAATCCTCATTGTTCCATCAGCATCCGCAATCACCGTAGGCTCAATAAAATACCCTTTGTCGAACGGATTCTTCCCACCTGTAAGTATCTTACCCCCTTTCGCAACCGCATCCTTAATAAATTTCAACATGTCATCATACGCATCCTTATTGACGAGCGGCCCCATCTTAGTAGCTGCGTCCATCGGATCGCCAACCACTATTTTCGAAACTTCATCCGCAAACGCCTTCGAGAATTCCTCAGCAACATCCTTGTGAACTAAGAATCTCTTTGAAGCAATACACGATTGACCCCCATTCAAAAACCGACCACCCGCAGCCGCCTTAGCCGCCTTAGCAATGTCAGCATCCTCTAAAACAATGAACGGATCACTCCCTCCTAACTCTAAAACACACGGCTTAATAGCCTCGCCAGCCGCCTTTCCAATATGTTTTCCCGCACCAGTACTTCCCGTCAAAGAAACACCAGCAATCAAAGGCGATGCAATAGCTTCAGCTACAGCATCATGACCCGTAATAACCGTCTTAAATAATCCTTTAGGAAATCCTGCCTCTGCAAATGCTTCCTCAATCGCCACCGCACACCCCGGCACAACATTCGAGTGTTTCAATACACCACCATTCCCTGCCAGCAACGTAGGAATTCCAAACCGCAATGCCTGCCAGAACGGAAAGTTCCACGGCATAATCGCCAAAATAACACCCATCGGCTCGAAACGAACAAAGTGTTCTTTGCCATCAGCCTTAACTTTTTCTTCCGCTAACCATTTCTCGGCGTTCTCAGCATACACATCAGCCGACCAAGCACACTTCTCAACCTCTGCCTGAGCCTCGGTAGTACATTTACCCATCTCCAACGTCATCAAATCAGCATACTTCTTTGCATTCTTTCTCAACACAGCAGCCAACTTCACAAAATAACCAGCCCGGTCTTTTACCGGTACCAAAGCCCATTTTTTCTGAGCAACGCTAGATTTCTCAACAAATCCCATCACCGTACCAGCGTCCATCAACTCATAAGAGGCAATAACTTCCTCAGTACTAGGATTAACAGTTTCAAAACTCACAGTACACCCTCCATCCAACTCAACAACTCAAAGAACTTTATATAGTTTACTTTTTTCGTTAAAACAGTCTAAAGACTACAAAGCAGAAATACTTATATACCTGAACCAGTCCACAAACACCAACAAACGAGGTGCATCCCATGACAAAAATAGCAATCAACGGTTTCGGAAGAATAGGAAGATTAGTCTTTAAACGAGCACTTGAAGAAAAAGGAATCGAGGTTGTAGCAATTAACGATCTTACCAATGCAGAAACCCTAGCGCAACTCTTCAAGTATGATTCAGTCCATGGAAAGTATCCTGGAGACGTCACCTCTACTCCTCAATCCATCAAGGTAGATAATAAAGAAATCAAAGTCTTCGCAATCAAGGACCCTACAAAATTACCCTGGAAAGAGCTCAAAATAGATGTAGTCATAGAATCAACGGGAATTTTCAGAACCAAAGAACAAGCCTCCACTCACCTAACGGCAGGAGCAAAAAAAGTAATTATGAGCGCACCCGCAAAAGGCGACGATCCTGTAAAAACGATCGTAATGGGCGTCAACGACGATACCTATGGCGGCGAAGACATCGTAAGCAACGCCTCCTGTACCACAAACTGCCTAGCACCCATGGTAAAAATTCTTAATGACGAATACGGCATTGAATCAGGCGTCATGGCCACCATCCATTCCTACACCAACGACCAACATCTTTTGGACGCGCCACACTCAGACATGAGAAGATCCAGATCCGCAGCAATCAACATGGTTCCGACTTCAACCGGCGCTGCAACCGCAATAGGAGTAGTCATTCCAGAACTAAAAGGAAAACTAATCGGTTCAGCCGTCCGTGTTCCAACTCCTGATGGCTCGTTAGTACATCTTGTCGTAACATTAAACCAAAACAAGAAGACCTGCAAAACAGAGGAAATCAACGCACTCTTCAAGAAACATGCAGCATCCACACTAAAAAACATTCTAGAATATTCCGAAGACCCGCTAGTATCAAGCGACATCATCGGCAACCCCAATTCCTGCATCTTCGACTCAGAGTTAACCGAATGCGTAGGCGACAAGCTCGTCTTAATCGCCTGGTACGACAACGAGTGGGGCTATTCCTGCCGCATGGTCGATATGGTAAAACTGGTTGCGAAATAACAATACCATGCTAACTTTAGTCAATAGGAATAGGGCTACTCTCGATAGAGTATGTAAACAATTAGAAAAAAGTTCTCATGTAGCGAGGGATCTCCAATTCCACGATGAGCAAGAAGAATTGACCAATAAAGCAACAATACTGTGGTGGCTATTGGAAGACAGAGCAACAAATGTTCAAGATAGCTACATACAAAAATCCACTACTTTGGCCCGAGACTTTACAGAATCAAATAACTAAACAAACCACTTTCTTCCATCCTTAGCAATAAAATCAGTTGCAGACTTAGGATCCTTTCCAGCAGCATACGAACGCACCTTCAATGAGGTATCAATCACCTTATCCACAATTCTCCAGCTCTGTTCGACCTCATCCGATCGTACAAACACCGATTGATCGCCAGCCAAAACACTCTCCAACAACGTCTCATACGCTTCAGGAGTATTAGCACCATACTTACAATTATGACAAAAGTCCATCTTCACCTGAGTCAAATCAAGAGATCCAGGCGATTTAGCATTCAACGTCATGTAGAATCCCTCTGAAGGCTGCACCGTTATCACCAAATGATTCGGCTCCAATTTCGCACCTTCTTTAAACAAAACTCCCGGCGCCTCCTCAAACTGAATATAAATTAAAGATTTCTTCTCCTTCATCTTCTTCCCCGTCTTCAAATAAAACGGCACATGCTGCCACCGCATATTATCAACAAACAGCTTCATCGCAGCGAACGTCTCCGTATTAGAACCAGCAGCAACATCCTTCTCCTGACCGTAACCAGAATACTGACCTAAAATAGTATCATGTGCGTCCACCGAACGTGTACTTTGCAAAACTTTAAACTTCTCATTCCTAATCTGAAGTGCATTAAAACTTGATGGGGCCTCCATCGCAACTAAAGCAAGCAGCTGCATCATATGATTTTGCACTACGTCCTTAATAGCACCATATTTATCGTAAAATCCACCCCTATCCTCGACGCCAATGTCCTCATTCAAGATGATCTGGATATGATCGATATGATTCTTATTCCACAACGGCTCCAACACCGTATTTGAAAACCGCAACACCGCAATATTCTGAACCAATTCCTTACCTAAGTAATGATCAATCCGATAAATTTGATCTTCAGAAAAAACCTTCTTAATCGAGGCGTTCAATTCTTGTGCATCCTCCAAATTACTTCCAAACGGTTTTTCAAAAACAACACGAACCCAACCCTTACTACTTTTACTCAAACCCGAAGACTTCAAATTCTGAGCAATCGGATCGAAATGTCCTGGTAATGTAGCAAGATAAAACAAGACATTCGTCAATCCTTTCTTGGCATGCCCAGCTAAACGCTTCTTCAATGCATCATACGTGTTCTTATCATCTAAATCTCCTTGTAGGTACGATATGTTGTTCTCCAAGCTACTCAAAACACTAGCATCCGGCTTAGAAATAAATTTCCGAGAACCAGTTATAATATCTGCAACCGATAATTCCCGTCTGCCAATACCAATAATAGCAAAATCCTTAATTTTCTTGTTCTTCAACAACCGATACATCGACGGAATGAGTTTCCGTTTGCTCAAATCTCCAGTAATCCCCATAATCACAATAACCGCGCTCGCCATACAGATCATGCAAAGACAACATTATATATAATTTACGCTTATACAATAAACTAAGTTTACGTCTACGCGAGGAAACTTTTATATACTCAGTCTCCAAAAAAGGAGTAAGCATGAGAAAAGGAACCTCTAGAACAAGAATAGCATTTATTCTATCATTACTGGTTGTACTAGCATCAGCATCCGCTCTTGCCGCAAATGCTGACGACGATCTACCTCCAGAACCTTCTGCACCCTCATCAACATCATCTACTACAACACCCTCCACCGGAAATTGCCAAACCAAGGTAGGTGTAGCCCAGGTCATGGGCATCCTCAATTATTGGGTCAGCGATGAAGAAATGGCAATGTGCAGCGATGAAGGAGTAGCGTTATGGAATAGGAAGGGAGATAACATTAATGTGGTTGGCGCAAGAGTAGGCATCGGCACCACAGATCCCAGAGCAGACTTACACGTCAGAGGCACCATACTTGCCGACAGATTCATAAAAACTGACGGAACAGCCATATCTAGCGGTTCAAGCGTTTGGCAAGAATCAAATGGCAACGCCTTCCGAGACTCCGGAAAAGTAGGCATCGGCACCCAAGACCCCCCAAGCAAGACTCCATATTGAAGGAGGAAATCTTCTGGTAGGGCCAAAACCCGACCAATCCGTAAGCACCATTAACGCAATTGGTAATGGCAGCCTCCAAAATAATGGGGTTGTAAGGTCGAACCGTGGACTCATGATTAGAAAGCAATCTGCAGCGAATCCACTACAGGGATTTGTTTTCATCTCTGGTGGAGACAACGGTCAGACTGGGACTCTTACGATGTATAATGGCGCAACCGCTCCAGCAATAGCCGTAAAAGTCATGGCAACAGGCAACTCCTTCTTCAACGGAGGCAACGTCGGCATCGGCACCAACACTCCGCAAGCAAAACTGGATCTTCTAGGTTCAGGGGACACGGAAAATATCGTAAAGATAAAACAAGGAGGTTCAGGTACTCAAAATGCCGTCTTGCTAGATATACAAAACAACCAGGGAAACAGCATCTTACGAGTGATTAGCAACAGAAACATTTTCGCAGATGGAACATTAATTGCAGCTTCAACCGGATATGGTCCATCTTTAATCG
>CAZBLF010000027.1:0-17796 GCA_964492935.1 uncultured Methanosarcinales archaeon | reverse complement strand
CTGCTAAAGCAGAGTACGGAATTCTCCTTTAAACCAGACCAGGAGAGGCCAAGAATCACATTCTTAAGCCTTCATGTTAACCACCCCCAAGATGATTTCCATGAAGGTCTTTTTTTTCTTTGTCAAGAACCACCGGTCAATAGGCCAATGGCATGTGGGTACTCTAACTATCAGATAAGTGGTTCTTGACTCCCGAATGGAACTGATATGTGAACCACTGGTGAACACACTAGTGGAATGACTGGATTTAACCACTAACTCCTACTGTACATCAACTTTTTAAAGAAAAATCCACCTCTGAGAGCTATGTCAGAAGAAGCAGCTGCAGAAGGAGATTCTGGAGAAGACGAATGTTCAGAGGAATCCCTAGAAGAAATGGTCTCTGAGGAAAGAGAATCCACTAATGACGGATCCATCGTTATTATTGCCTATGAGGGAGAATCCATCTATGAAGTAAAAAATAGCGAACACGATGGCGAAGAACAAGGAAAAATCCAGCCCTATGGTGGACATATCGACCGAGTCGATGGAGTTGAAGAATCCCCACTTGAAGCAGTAATACGAGAGATTTCAGAAGAAATTGGCGAGGAAGCAGGAGAAATCATCATACAATACCTTAAAGGCAAGTCACACTACAAAAAAGTAAGCTCAGAATATGGAGACACCTACATTTTCACCGTAATCATTCAAGATGAAGCCGAATGGGAGACCATCAAAGCAGCACCTTCAAAACACGATGCCGGACCAAGAAAGTTAATCGACCTTCCCACTCTCCTAGACATGCCAGACGAACAATTCGCCTGGGGCTATGGTCCAACGATAAAGTCATTCATGACAGAAAACTTCGAAACAACCAATAGTTATTCACTTCCAACCTACAAACCAATAGAATTCTACTCGCCAAAGATTGACTATAAGATTGCAACCTAAAAGTAAACATTTAAAAGAAAACGAGGCACTTTCACCACATGAGCTTAACAATCATCGGATTAGGATTAGGAAATGAGAAATGCATCACCGTAGCAGGATTAGAGGCAGTTAAAGCTGCATCTACCATCTACCTAGAAACCTACACCTCTTTCCTAACAAATGCAACAACAAAAGACCTAGAAAAATTCTATAAAAAGAAAATCATCGAAGCAAATAGAAATCTAGTCGAAAACCAGGCAGAAACCACCATCCTCAAAGATGCAAAAAAAGGAAAAGTAGCATTCCTAGTGGTAGGGGATGCAATGTCTGCAACAACTCACAAAGATCTCAAACAACGAGCAGAAGAACTCAACATCAAGGTAGACGTCATCCCAAACAACTCTATTTTCACCGCAATCGCAATTACCGGACTCGATCTCTATAAATTTGGAAGAACTACAACAATCCCTTTCGAAAACAAGAACATCAAAAGCCCCTACGAAGTCATCCAAAACAATCTCAAAAACAACCTCCACACATTAGTCTTACTTGATCTAGATGTTGAAAACAAAAAAACGATGACGTTCGCAGAAGGAATGACCTATTTACTTGATCAAGGCATGAAGCCATCACAATTAGCAGTAGGATGTGCACAATTAGGAGCAAACAAACCCATCATTAAGGCAGCAACCGCAAAGAACCTAGCAAAATTACAAATACAAAAATATCCTCAGTGTTTAATCATCCCCTCGCACCTACATTTCATGGAAGAAGAGGCATTACAAACATACAAATGAAAAAATACGAATTCCTAGACCATACAGCAGATGTAAAGTTTCTAGCCTATGGCAAAACCCTAGCAGAAGCTTTCGCCAATGCCGCGATAGCATCCTATGACGTGATGACTGATGTAAAGAAAGTAAAAGCGGTAGAAGAAAAAACAATTAAGGTAACTTCGAAGAAGAAGGAATCCTTGCTCTACGATTTCCTAGAAGAACTCATTGTATTAACCGATATCGAAGGTTTCCTGCTGAGTAAAGTAAAAGCAATTGAAATCAAAGAAAACAAATCCAATTTCCAATTAAAAGCAACCATCCTAGGCGACAACGGTGATAACTATGACGTCCACACCTACATTAAGTCAGTCACCTATAGCGATATGTTTATTAAAGAAACACCAACTCAAACAACACTACAGGTAGTCCACGACATCTAAAATGGCAATCAAAGCAAAAAAACTAAACGATCATACGTACATTGTTGAAAAACAAGGCGATATGAAAGTTCCTCTGAAAATCTTCGCTAACGAAGAGTTAATGAAGAAGATCGAAGGAGACGAATGCCTACAGCAAGGCATCAATACTGCTTCATTACCCGGAATCCAAGGTTTCTCTATTATGATGCCCGATGCCCACAGAGGATATGGATTCTCTATCGGCGGCGTAGCAGCAATCGACGCAGAAGACGGCTGCATCTCTCCAGGTGGAATCGGCTTCGACATTAACTGCGGAGTACGATTACTACAAACAAACCTCCATAAAGACGAAGTCCAAGAAAAAATTCAACCACTTCTAGATGCATTATTCGAAAACATCCCTGCAGGCGTAGGAGCAAAAGCACAACTCAGACTCACTCCAGAAGAATTAGAGGAAGTCCTAGTTGAAGGGGCACAATGGACCGTCAAGAAAGGATATGGCACTCAAGAAGACATAGAAAACTGCGAAGAAAATGGTAAATTAACGCAAGCAGACCCCTCAAAAGTAAGTGACCTTGCCAAAAAGCGTGGTCGTGGCCAAGTCGGCACATTAGGATCAGGAAATCACTTCATCGAAGTCCAGTACGTCAACAAAATCTTCAATAAGGAAACAGCAAAAACCTTCGGCATCACCGAAGAGGGCCAAGTAGTAGTATTAATTCATTGTGGAAGCAGAGGATTGGGCCATCAAACTTGTTCAGATTACTTAAGAAAGATGGAAGAAGCCTTTCCCGACATCATTGCCAAGCTTCCAGAAAAAGATCTCATCTATGCACCAGCCAAATCCGAAATCGCAAAAGACTATTTCGCGGCCATGTGCGCTGCAGCAAATTACGCATGGGCAAATAGACATATGATCGGCCATCAAACGAGAGAAGCCTTCAAAAAAGTCTTCGGCGATAAAGTTGAAATTCATACCATCTATGATGTAGCACATAACATCGCGAAAGAAGAAGTGCACATGATCGACGGAAAAGAAAAGAAAGTCTGGGTCCATAGAAAAGGTGCAACACGCGCTTTCGGCCCAGGAAGAAAAGAAATTCCCGATAAATATCAAAAAACCGGACAGCCTATTTTCATTCCCGGCAGCATGGGCACCTCATCCTGGGTGCTTGCAGGAACTGAACATGCCTACGAAGAAAGTTTCGGCTCCACCGCTCACGGCGCCGGTCGTGTAATGTCCCGTAAACAAGCAAACGAAACCTGGAAAGCAGACTCCCTAAAAAAAGAGCTAGAGAAAGAAAAAATCATCGTAAAAGCCGCCTCCTGGCGCGGAATAACAGAAGAAGCTCCCGGCGCCTACAAAGACGTCGACGAAGTCATCGAAGTCTCCGATAAAGCAGGAATAGGAAATAAAATTGCTCAATTAAAACCAATGGGCGTTGTTAAAGGTTAGAATTTATATACTATTACTCCCTGAATCTTGATATGGGCATGTTTGCAGATTTCCTTAAAGAAAAAGGTCGCTTTCTTAAAAAAGATAATGTTGATGTACACAAAATTCTCAAAGATTGTGCTAAAATGGAGAATCAATTCAAAAAAAAGCTAACTCTGGTAGAAAATTTTCTCGATACTTGGGACAAAGGAAAACTAAATCAACTCCGAAAGCTAATGAAAGCAATGCACCATATCGATGAAATCGATAAGAAATCCGTTGCTAAATTCGAATCCGATCTGGATAAATCCATAGAAAAAATAGAATCATCTGAACTAGAAACCTTGGTGGATCAAACAGAAATTTCAAAAATTCAAAAAGGATTAGGTCATCTCAAGGCCAACATAGCTCATCAACTAGAATTTTTTTCTCAGAGCGATGACAAATTAATGATTGAACGACAACATGCGCCCCAGTTAATCCTACTTATACGAGAAGAAGGAAAAATATTGGGCGAAGAACGAGCAGCAATTGAAGCACTGAAAGGGGAAACCAGTGTCGCCCTCTCCAGAGTTCTCAGTCCCGAGCACATCCAAGGCGTGTGTGAATATGCGGCACGAGAATCAGTCTGGGTCGAAAAAGAGAAAAGTCTATGTCTAGGAAGTAAAAAAGTACTAATGACTGATCAAGTAAAAGGACGGCTAAGAGTTGCAATTGAGAGGCAACTCCACATACTCATCTACCTTAACAAAAATGTATCTTTATTGCTAAAAAATAAGAAAAAAATAAAGGATAAATCAAATATCCCAATAATACTCGAGGTGATCTTTCCTCTGATTGAAGCATTCTCAAACGCAGCAGGAAATAAAGAGGGGGAGCTTTTGAGTATTGTGCAAGCCCAGAAAAAAGCCCTTGACGATAAGGATAGCACTCAACTTACAGCACTTTACGCTCAAGAAGGAAAACTCAATCAAAAATTAAAAAAAATTTTGGAAGAAATTCTAAATAATCCAGAATATCAAAAACTTCTGGAGACGAGCATACAAGATAATGATCATAACAGAATAGAATCGAGAAAAGCATCGAGAAATTGGAGGATGCAACGAATGGGCACTTGGACAAACCGCGCATTCATTACTCTTTTTGGAGGATTTCTAATATCTTGGATGAGTTACACTCAAGCAGTCAGATTCCCTAAGGCAGTCGATGATGCAAACGAAGCATGGAAAACGGTCAGAGCCCGGAATAAGCAATCACGCCCAGAAGAAAAAAGAGAGATTAAGACGTTGAGACGCATAGTAAAACGAGCAAAAGTAGAAATCAAAGAATCGGTTAAAAAGGCAAAAGATGATCAAAAAGATAATCTAAACACAGCAGACTCCCTTCCCATTGCAAAGGAGCATATAAATCCTCCAGAAAATAATGAAAAAAGGCAAGAATCCGAAGAGGTTCAAAAGCCCGATCCATCAGACATAAGCATATCTCTACGAGACGCTAAGTATTATGCGACTGAGCTCAAAAAAGCAAAATATACTGACAACACCTCATCATTTAGTATCGTAAAGCTCATATGCGCAGAAAACGAATCTGCTCCACTAGTACTGATAGTAAAGGATAAGCATACAGGAACCACTAAAAGAGTAATGAAACGGTGGGAGGGAAAGCCATCATCACCCCAATCAAAGAAGGAAATGCAAGCCGAATTAGAAGAAACGGTGGAAGAGGACCTTAAGGAATTGAAAAAAATTATTGAAATTGTAAATCCCTCTCTTGCTGGATTCGAAGGCTGGGCAGGGAAGAATTCTCGAGGGATCTTAAATGCCGAAGAACAACTTTTGAAGCTTCTGCTAAAGGGAACTAATCCTCATCTGACACCTTGCGCAATGAGTGAAATACGTCAAGTACCGGGAAAAGTACCTTTCATCGGATTAGAGGAAGAAAGGATACAGATTCTTAGTGACTTGCCTACGGCTTTGTTCTTTCGTATCCTTGAGCGAATAGGTCAAGCTCAGAGTAATATTGCCGCCTCCTTGACGCAAATGGGTACTTCCTTGAAATATCTCAACCTTGCAAATGAACAGAGGAGGTATGTACTAAGTATACTCCACGGTAACCCCTTGGTTGACGTAAGTGGCCCATACACAAAAATAGTTGATTTCCTTGAAGGAGAGGCACTCAAACGCATTTCGAAAATAGATCTAAAACTCTCAGAGAAGATTCTTAGAACACTTAAAATAATAGAAAATTGTGAGAAAAATACTGGAGAATTCAAAAACGCAAAGGTAGAAGGGGGAGAATATGGAAAATTAGCTGAAAGGCAGAAAAAGAATTTTCACACGCTGTACAACCTCCCAAAGAAGGTACCAAATCTAAACGATATGAGAAAAATAATAATAGAGTTAAGAAACCAAGTAGGGATTGAAAAATTCCTAAGGGGATTGAAAAAGGTAAAAAGAAAGGTCGGGCTGGTGTTTTTTGGAAAGGATCACGAACCGGGACTGGTACAAGAATTAAAGAAAAGCGGAGATTTCCACATCATAACAATAGAGTAAAGAACGCCTTACAACTCTATGATCTTCCCTTTCTTCCCAACATTAATAACCAAAGTCTTCCCAATCTTCTCCTCAATACCATCAGCCTCGTGCACGTGACTACACAACATCACCGCAGGCTTAAACGTATCAATCGCCTTCCGAATCCCAGACGAACCAGGAAAGAAAGTTGTAAACTTCTCCATAATAGTATCCTTAGGATGAACATGCGTAACCATAATCTTCTTCTCCAAATACTTAACCTTGTCATGTCCCTCTTTCAATTTGTCATACAATTCTTTCTCCTCTAGCTGATGTACCCCAACGTTCGCGCCACCCGCACCAAAGATACCTACATCCTTATACTTAACGCCATACCCATGAATATTTTTTACATCATACAATTCTGCAAGAAAATCAGCAGTAGCGTTAGACTCATGATTTCCAGGAATGATCAACACCTTCTCTCCACGCTTCTTAAACGGTCCAATGATGTTGTCCGTCGACTCCTCCATCATCGTCAAGTCTCCACATAAAACGACTAGATCAACATGCTCCTTTTCCGCCTTTTCAGCAAGCTTCTCAGCCAATCCCACGTCTCCGTGTATATCTCCAGCAGCAAGAATTTTCAATTTACCTTCTTTTTGCTGTTGGAGGCCAGAAGACTTTTTGTCTTCGCTGTCTCCAGCTGCAAGAATCTTAAGCTTTCCCTCACTCTTTAGTTTAGGCTCCTTAGCAACTTTCTTTTTCTCAACCATAACCTAAAGAACACTAAAAATCTATAAAAACGTTTGCTTCCAGCTACGTTCACAGCTACCGTTCAATGACCTTAGCAAACGGTTCACTCAAATCTACAATCGTCGAAGGCGCACCATTCTTCTCACCCTCATAAAACATAAAGGTAACTCCTTGCTTTACAACATCATCCATATCCTCTAAGCAAGTCATAAAATTATCTCCAGATCTATTAGCAGAAGTCGTTACAATCGGCTTACCTAATTCGGCAACAACATCTAAGAACCAGTGCTGCGGCATCCTCACACCAAGCGTTTTCTTACCGGGAGCCACATTCTCAGCAATCCCATCTTTGGCAGGCAAAATAAGTGTATATGGCCCAGGCAACTTCTCCAACCACGCCTCAGCCGATTCATTTATTTCACAATGCATCCGAATCCAATTCTTACTCGGTGCAATCACAGAAAAAGCAGCCTCAGGCCTATCCTTGATTTCCCTAATCTTCTCAACAGCCTCAAAAATCTCGGCATTACATCCAAGACCATAGATCGTATCCGTAGGATAAACAAACGCATTGCCTTCGTTGATCAGTTCAAACAATTCCTGGCTGCATACCTTGAATTCATCCTTGGTTAAAACTCTCATAAAAGAAGAGAGGAGAAAGAGCTTTTTATACTTTGCGTACTGAAATTATATATTCGCCAAAGCCTCTCTCCTACATTTCTGTTGAAAGTGGAAAACATCCAAAAAATCAATTCTATTCTTGTAATCATCCCAATCCATAAACGTCTTTTTGTTCCAAAACATCTTTACGCCCCCAAGTATCCGAGCATAAAGCCCTCTTCCATAGCGCTGATCTCGTCGTTGTCCGAGTAATCGAGCACTCCAGCCTCCCTGTAAATATCGTTCTCCACCGTTTCTTCGTACATCTTCAACCACCTCTTATGCTCCTAGTGTGAGCGTTTTTATTTGTTCAAAAAATATTTTTTTTATAGCGCTATGACTAACATCAACCATCGTTTCACCTCATTGGAAAAAAATAAAGGGCAGGAAGACACAGGGGGTGTGTTAAGGTTACCTGCCCTTAATGACCAATTACTACTCTTAACACATTCATCACTTATATACCTCGCGCCCGCACCTGGCAAGTGGCAAGTGCAACCCCATTTTACCCCTACAAACCCTAAAACCAAAGAATTCAAGCCTCACAGACTGGACACGCCTAGTTGGCAAGTGACCAAAAACAACACAAATTTAAACCAATACACCTCAAAAAGAACAATGAAACACCTCCACCTAACAATAAAAGGAAAGGTCCAAGGAGTCTTCTATAGACATAACACCGTTAAACAAGCCCACAAGCTACAAATCAAAGGATTCGTAAGAAACCTGCCCAACGGAGACGTAGAAGTCATTGCAGAAGGTCCTGAAGACAAACTCAAACAATTAATAGAATGGTGCAAGAAAGGACCCGATAACGCGATAGTAGATGGAGTAATAGAACAATGGAAAGAACCCCACAACGACTACGTCAACTTCGCAGCAAGACATTAATGTTTCTTAAGAAAACTGTAACCGCAGTATTCACAAAATTTCTGGCGTGTAGGAACCTCCCTACCACAAGTACACAGTTTAGTATTCTTATGCTCATCGCGAGTTTTTGCCTGCTGCTCCTTGAGATAATCCTCTGCACTAGATATATTGCTAAACGCATTCTCCTCCTCGTTTGCCAAAGCACCCATCAAGATATTAAGCTCCTTACTTTCAGCAGTTACTTCCTCACGAGAAATCTTACCTGAAGAGAGCTTTCGAACAAGCTGCTTCATACGAGTAATAATGTCAGTTTCCCTTTTAAGACTGGATAATCCTCGCTCTAACCGATCTAGCTCCCTTCCCTGTAACGATTGTACGCTCCCTCCATCGAACCATTTCACCATACTATAACACAACCGTGCAGCTATTTATAGCTTCCCATCAGAATTCAGTCAACTTCTTCTCAGCAGGCAAACGAACTAAAGTAGTACTTCCATCCGCACCACCCGACTTCTTCTCCAGAACAACCTGTCCCGTATCTCCCAACTTATTGATCTTGCGCGCAAACGTCCTGTAGGATGCACTTCCTCCACCCGCAGTGTATTGCTCAAATAATTCACCCATCTTCAAACCAGGATGCTCTTTAACTAACTCCAATAAAATAACCAAATCATCTGCCATAGAAGCAGTACTATCCAAATCCAACTTACTCTCAAGAGATTTCGTAACATCATCAACCGACACCGTTCGACTTGCTCGCTCCTCAGCCTGCATCCCGGCCTCACGCAACAGCGTAACACCAATCCTCATATCCTTACTTGCAAACGTTTTCTCAGCAACTAAATCGAGAACTCCAGCCTCCACCACATTCTCGTGAAAGGCATATTTCAAACGCTGCTGCAATATCACTTTTGTCTCCGGTAACGTATAATAACTAAACGGAAGCTGCTGCAAATTAATCCGAGAAACAATCCTCTGCTCCAACTTCTGTAACCAAGAAGGATAGTTAGTAATCAAAATAAGCGACTTACGAAAAACCTCCTCTAAAATACTATACAAAAAGTCCATATCCTCGACCTTATCGACCTCATCAAACACAATTACGGCGCTACCCTTATTCACCACATTCTTCACAACCTTAAACAATTCCTCAGAACCCTTGTTCTGCGTGTGTGGATAATCCAATTGCTCACACAACTCAACAAAAATCTTAAACGTAGTATTTTTCTGCCAACAATTAACATATAAAATATGAATGTCCTCTGCCTCCTCGTCCAACTCCTTCAACACATGCTTAATCGCAACCGTTTTGCCGACACCCGGCGGACCATGAATAAACATATTCTTTCCATTTCGTTCAGAAAATAAAGGCTTAATACATTCCGCAATCTGCCTTTGCTGTTGTTCACGATAAGGAACAATCTTCGGCTGAAACGAAAAATCCAAAGCTACCTCATTCTTAAACACGCTTTCCTCAGAAGACAAAATATCCTTGAACAATGACATGAAATTCCCTAATCAAGTAAACCCTTAAACTTTTTAAAGGTATGGTATAAAAACCGGCTCAGTAGCAAGTCCTGGTCACCGGCATAAAGTCGAAATCCCATTGATCTCTAGAGCAAACTGACAAGTGGGTTGGCTCCTACGGAGAATGTCAGCCTTCAATACACAAAAGCAGGATTTCGAAGCTGGTGACCAGAACGAAGTGAGACTTTCTACAGAGCCATAAAAACCACTTACTATTTAAACACAAAAAACAAAATGAACCTATGTCCAAGCTAGAAAAGGTACTAGATTTCAAAATAATTCTCTTAATAACCATTAACGCAATCATGGGCACCGGAATCTTTTTCCTACCAGCATTAGGAGCTCAAATCGCAGGCCCAGCATCCATCATCTCCTGGATCATAATAGCAATAATTTCAATCTACGTCAGCATGTGTTTCGCCGAATTAGTGTCTATGTTTCCCAAAGCAGGCGGCATCTACGAATATGCCAAGCAAGCTTTCGGCAGATTCACCTCATTCATCTTAGGATGGATCACCATCGTAGCAGGAAACGTCACCATCGCCATGCTCATCGTCGGAGCAATCCAATATCTACTACCGGTAAACGCACCCGTAGCCAAAATCGGCATCTCCATCCTCTTCATCGTCATCTTCAACTACATAACATACAGAGGAATGAAAACCAGCAGCGTCATGCTCGTTGCATTCTCAATCATCACTCTCGCTACCCTCTTTTCATTAATCATCCCTGGCCTTATCTCGTTTCATCCAGAAAATCTCAAACCCTTCTTCATCCTACCAACATCAGCCATAGTGCTAGCATTATTCTACATCCAAGAAACCTTTTTCGGTTGGGAAACCACCACCTTCCTCTCGGAAGAAACCAAAAACCCTGAGAAAGTAATGCCGAAAGCACTCATCCTCGGAACCATCATCATCGCAATCATCTCCATCGTCTTTGTAACAACGTCACTTTCAACAATACCCTGGCAGATCTTCGGAAATTCCGTAGCTCCATTATCAGATCTCGGACAGATGCATTTCGGAGATCAAGCAAAAGATGTCTTCACATTACTAGTATACTTAGCAATCATCGGTTCCGTAGCAGGCTGGATTGTCTCAGCTCCAAGACTACTCTTAGCAATGGCCCGCGATAGATTATTCATCACCCAACTCGCATCCATCCACCCCAAATACAAAACTCCCTATAAAGCAATCATCTTCCAAACCGTTCTCACCTCCGCACTAGTGTTTATCGGAGCCGGAGCCTATCAAACGCTCCTGCTAATGCTCCTCCCACTAGTCCTCGTCATGTACTGCGCAGTATTGATTGCACTAGTAAAATTGCGCTTCACCAAACCCAACCTCAAGCGACCCTATAAAGCACCTCTAGGAAAAATCCTGCCGATAGGCGTCATCATCATCCTCGTCAGCATGCTCATCATGTGGCTAGTCATAGAGGAAAATGCATTTGGTTTGCTACGATTAGCCTTCTCGCTCATCTTTCTCGGCATCCCACTCTATTTCATGTTAGAACTCTATTACAATCCAAAAGCACTCAGAAAGACTTATGACATGCTCGCACACGTCACTCTAGCAACCGAGCGTCTCTCTCTGCCGATGTCCATAAGAAAAAAGACATTAGAATTATTAGGACCTGTCAAAGGCAAAACAGTCTTAGAGTTCGGATGTTCAGTAGGAACATTAACCATGCCGTTAGCAAGAGCAGTAGGCAAGAAAGGAAAAATATACGCCACCGACATCTCCAAAAAAGACATAGAAATTGTAAAGAAGAGAATCAAAAAACACCACCATTCCCACGTCAAAGCAATACACGATAACGATCACCACAAGCAAGTGCATCCTTCTGTTCCAAACTGCGATCACGTCGTGAGCGTAGGAAACCTAGCACATGTCAACGACATCCACCAAGTCCTCAAACATATGAGTAAACGATTAAAAAAACACTCAAGAATCGTGTTCGTAGATTATGAAAAATTCTTCGATCTCATTCCCAATAAAGAGTGGCTCGACAAAGATGAAACCATCAAGAGAACCTTCAAAAACGCAGGATTTACTGTCAATATCGAACGTAAACAAGGCCTTGCATGGCGCTACATCTTCATCTACGGTCAAAAGAACTAAAGAGAATCATACATCCGCTGCACCGAGCGATGCTGACGCGAAAACCATAATCCAATCAGTGCAACCACAATAATCCCGAACAAGATCAGTAGAAACGGACGCAAGGAAGTAACCGGAGAGCGATACTGAGCCTCCTCCCTCGTAACCAACCCTGCTGCCGCCACCGATACCGGAAGCAACTCTATCTTCTTCTTCACCGTATACGAAAGCTCCACCGGAGCATCCAACACCGCAAACTGCCAAGCAATCAAGGGATCGTCTTCTAACACCACATAATTAGGATTAGAAAATTCAAGTTCGGAAACATGCTCCGCAACCGATTTAGGAATATCTTCATACAACACAAAATCATAAATCAATTTTGTAGGACGAATCACAATACTTACCTTGGTATGCTCCACCGTTCTAGATTTCTTTACCGGCACCAGCGACTTTTGAACAATAACTGCCTCGCTTGCCGATGCAAAGCTAGCACGAATATCATCACTCACCAAACTCGAGCCACGCAACTCAAGAAACTCTAAACGCTTAAGCGTAGGCTCAACAATCTGCGCCTCCACCTGTTGAGCCTCAGTCTTGAGAGACTCCTTCAACAAAGAAGGTTTTTTCTCTTCTTGAACAACAAAATCACGCAAAGAATCTTCAGAGCTCTTTTCAGTAGATTCAACATCATCCTTTTCTTCAGTCAAAAAAATACGAGCAGTCAAATCTTTATCAGTAGCATTTGCATCCGTTGAAAATGAAAACTCCTCCTCCTTAATAACATCCTGAATCGAAGCCTCCTCATCCACCCTAGCATCACGAGTCAATACCTCCTCCGAAACCTCTATTTCAGTAGCAGAGGAACTCTCTACCACGATTCCAGCATCATCCAAAACAAATTCCTCATCCGAAAAATCATCAACCGTATCAGGATCCGTCAAAGCAGTATTATCCAAAGCAGGATTATCTGAAGTAATATCATCAATCAAAACATCTCGCACCGCGGTAGTATCATCAACATCCAAAAAATCATCCCCTGTTTCAAAAGCAAACTCCTCGTCTTGAAAAGTATCCTGTGTCAAGGACTCATCTATCTCCGTAGTTAATACATCATCATCTATCGTAGCATCATCATTGAGAAACTCATCCGTAAGCCCAATACGATCATCAGTAACATCCTCCTGAACAATCTCATTAAAAAAGGAACGATCTGAAGAACCATCGAAAATAGAAGACCGACCTAAATCATCTGCCGCAAACACCAAAAAACTACAAAGAATAATCAACAACACAAAGCGAAAAGCCATACCTCGGTACCCACAAACAAACTATAAATAGTTTTCCCTAAACAGAATATTTATATAGTCAAAAACCAAAAGTAAAGAAATGAAGAGCAACCTAAGAACACACGAAATCATAGGATTAACATTACAATTTCTCGCAGGAACTCTTTTCGGAGTAGGCATGTACATCGCCGTGTGGGGCGCATCCAGACCGATCTTCTACGGCTCTCTAGAATATTTAATACAAGGAAAAGAATTCCTCATGTTTCCCCTCTTATTCGGAACCTCTGCCGTACTATGGTCATTAGGAGCAATTGAGCTAAAAGAAGCATTACCCGGAAAAAACAGATGAAAAAGAGATCATTAGCAAAAGAAGTAGAACATGAAATCGAATACGGACTCAAAGAACTAGTCCATGGATTCGTCATAGGAATCGTTGTAGGATTTATTCTAGCAATTATCTTACTTTAACGAGAAGCGTCTGCCTGTCGTTCAACATCTAATTTCTTAGAAATCGCATTAGAAGCCTGATTCAACCCATGAGCATTAATGATCTCATCAGCAAGAGCATTAACCATGGTAAGTTTAGAATTAATACTTTTCTGAAGTGCTCCCTGCACCATTAATCTCAACACAACATCAATCCGTCTCTGAGGTGCACATTCAACTGCTTTAGGATAACGTGCTCCACCATATTCAATAGTGATAATTTCCTCTCGAGGAGCAGCATTTTCAATAGCCTTAACAAAAACTGCAATAGGATTCTTCTTCGTCTTCTGTTCAACAACAGCCAATGCATCATACACCAACGTGTAAGCAGTGTGTGCCTTTCCCGTAATAGTTTTACTAGACCTAACGTGCTTCTTACCTTTGTGTCCAGGAACCAAAACCTTGTTGATTAAACGCTCAACAATAAACACCTTACTCTTGTGAAATCGATTTCCATGATATCGTGCACCTGATTTAGGAACTAAACGAGGTTCAACACTAATGTATCGTTCCAAGCCAGGATCCTCTACCGTGATGCCGTTGGTATCCCATCTATCAAATGCAAGAATTTGTGCCATTATTTTCGTGCCTTCTCGATCAGTCCTTTGCGCAATGCGTCCAGGCTCTGTTCATTAACTTTAATTATTTGCCAGCGAACTCCAGGAATATCTCCTTTAGATTTTCCCATTGCTCCACCAATACATTCAATAATAACTTCATCGTGCTCGTCAATCAATTTAGTACTTCCATCTCTCGGTGAGAATGCAGTAACCTGTTTACCGTTCTTAACCAGCTGTACCCTGCAACACTTTCTCATAGCTGAGTTTGGCTGCTTTGCCTCGAACTGTACTTTCTCTAGAACAATACCTTTAGCCTGTGAACTGCCACCTAGTGGATCAGATTTTGCCTTAAGATCTTTAGCCTTACGGGTGTACCACTTGTCCTTCCACCTGTTGGTTGCCCTTCTCTTACGAAGCGCTTTTCCAGCTGCCAATCCTTTTGTCTTTTTACCCATTTATACCTAGTGTTCCCAATCGCTTTTTAAACCTTATGATTATAAACTTGACTCCTCTAACGACAACTTCATAACTCGACTCACTCTAAATCCACTCGTTCAACCGTAAAATAACGCTTTAATAAAGAGACAAGAAAGTTCAAATTCTTTTTATCGCGACCAATAATCTTACCTTTAGAAGGACCATCCAAGCCACGAATAGTCACAACATCATCCTTACACGAAATATCTGTAACACGCAAAGGTTTCAGATACGTTTTAACAAATTCACAAATATCAGCATTAAACTCAACAATTTTCAGAGGCTTCTTCAACAACCCTTCTACTTTCTTCAACACACTCCCGCCCTTGCCAATAGCCTTTCCAATATCGCCGTTCTCAACAATGAATAACAGCACATCCGAAGCAATACAATCTTTAACTCTTGCCCCCGTCACCTTTTCAAAGAGCTGAATCTGCTGCAAAACAGTAACATCAAATAACACCTTGCTCATTTCGCAACACTAACGACCGAAAGCCCAAATGCCTTTTTACAGAAAACGCCTAATTCATCACTAGCCATATCTAATTCGTGAACCGGTACACCATCAGCCTTTGCATATTGCAAAAGAGTTTCTCTAGACGGTTTTTCAACGGTAGAACTCAAAAAGACCTGTTCAATCTCGCCCTTACGAAGTCCTTTCAAAGCCTGATCAACACCAAATAACACTTTGTCTCCCTTCAAAACAGTACGTAATGCACTTTCTCCATCTTCCATTATTTCTTCACCTTCGTTACTAAGCCGGGCAATCCTGTTCCTACAGGAGTCGGCTGATTAATCATGACATTCTCCACAACACTATCCAACTGATCGACCTCGCCAATCAAAGAAGCGTTAATAATGTGCTTAATCGGAGTTTCGAATGATGCTCGTGCTAAAACCGATGCCTTCTCCGAAACAACACCATACCTGGTTATACCTTTAATCAAACCGATGTTACACATCGTGTCCGCAACCAGCATGATGTGTCTAATATCGACATTAAGTCCCTGATTCTCAATAACTTTGTACACTTCCTGGATAATAACCTCTCGTGCAGCCTCGATACCAAGAGTTTTTGCAATTTCATAAATGTCATTGCACGTAGTTCTCGTCTCATCCACAAATTCTAACGGTAAAATGTCCTTCATATTCGTTCCCGCAGTAACAATGAGATATTCTTCATCTCTTTTAACCGGCAACACCTGCGTAATACCCTTAATTCCACTGATAATGATTCTCTTAAACTTCTCCTTATCAACGTATAACGCATTAATACTGTCATCCTTGTCCTTGCGCTTCAACACAACACTGTTACCTACTGCGCTTGGAGTGTATGCTTTTGCACCCTTCTTCATCGCAGTACTCACCGCTCCAGCCGTGATTCCTAATAGATCAAGCTGATCCTTATCTAAATCAATAGTAATTTTACGATCCGCAATATCAATGGAAAATCCAGTTGCAATATCATTTACAGAAGTCTCCTTCAAAATATTTGCAAGCTGCTTAATGTCCTTACCCTTATTGTGAGGAGCCTTCAAATAAACTTCCATCATCGGAGTCTTAATATTTGCTCGCCCATCAAGAATCTCGATGATACGGGGCAATCCCATCGTAACGTTCATCTCTGCAACTCCAGCGAAGTGGAAGGTGTTCAAAGTCATCTGTGTTCCCGGTTCTCCAATACTTTCAGCGCTAACAATACCGACTGATTCTCCGGGTTCAACCTGTGCCAGTGCAAATTCTTCAACAATCTCATCCGCAATACTTTTCAATTTACCTGCAGCTATCTCCTTGGTCCGCTCACTAAGAGCCCCAAAAATTGAGGGAGGTAATTTATCTTTGTAGTCGTTTATTCCTGCCATCTTATTTCATCGATTGAATAACGCGTTCAACGTTAAGCTTTCCATTTTCTGATTTTGATACATCAATGCCGTCCTCTCCATACGAGAACTGCACAATACGCTTTGCTGCGTCTCTAACCGTGCTATCATATTCAACCTTCAAATCCTGCATCGCATTTGCTAATCTTCGGTACAAATAACCGCTCTTAGGTGTACGCAAAGCAGTATCCATAAGACTGTCTCGACCCGTCATTGCGGCGAAGAAAAACTCATGAGGTTCTAATCCTGTTTTGAAACCATTAGTAATAAAGCCACGTGCACTTGGACTCAAATCGTTTTCCTTAAACACACTTAAAGTTCGACCAGCATATCCTTTGTCAATTCTTTGACCTCTCATAGCCTGCTGTCCAACACATGCAGCCATCTGAGCCAGGTTCAGTAAATTACCCCGTGCACCAGACTCCGCCATAACCATCGTCGGACTGTTAGGATCAGCATGTTCAGCAACAATCTCTCCCGTTCGGTTTCGGGCCTTGTTCAAGACTTCCAAAATCTTCAATTCGAGGGTTTCCGTCAATGTTCTACCTGGGAACGTCTCTAATTTGTTGTTATGGAATAAATCAATAAGCTCAACAACGTCCTTTTCAGCAACCTCAAGCGTTTCGCGAATAGCTCGCTTAGCATCCTCAGGAAGGTCTGTATCTGAAATAATTGCGCTCAATCCATTACGAAGCAGCATCTCGATTCCTAATCTAAATAACTTGCCGAGTAAATCAACACTAAACTCAGGACCATACTTCTTGTGAATCGTTCGCAACAACAATCCAGTACCTTCACCAAGATTATTACTATCAAGTACACCGGAAATAACCCTGCCAGCCTTAATTTCAACAGTAAGATCCACATCATCGCCACCCTGTTTACTCAAAGGCTTTCTCGATTCAGCAGTAAAGTTAAAATCGTCAGGCAATAAAGCAGAGATAACATCGTTACCACTCACCATCTCCTTACTAGATAATCTCCCAAATGCAGTAATGCCCGTTGCAGCCAATAAATCAACTGCATCCGTACGTTTCATCTCCTTCTTCTTACTCAACAAATAAATACCGGAAATAGCATCCTGTACACAGCCAATAACACTCAATCCATATCGCGGACTGATGAGTTGAGTCT
>CAZBLF010000026.1:0-19037 GCA_964492935.1 uncultured Methanosarcinales archaeon | reverse complement strand
TAAGTGATTACTTTGACGATTCCACTATGGCTTTAGCCTAGTGGTAGTTCAAAAATCTACTCCAAAGAAAGCACATGATCCAATCCAACATCCACTTTCGGAACAATATCATAACCAGCCAATTCGCCAGGAGTAATCCACACAAACCGATCATGCTCCCAATCTAAAACAATAGCAGGTTTATCCTTCAACTCAACAAGCAGAGGATGAATAAACCATTCCTTATCTATAGACTCATCCACATACTTGAAAGGAACACCCATCTTAACAGAAGCGATATGTGAAGAAGTAATACCAACCTCCTCCGACAACTCCTCTGCAGCCTTCTCCCACACCGGCTTGACCTCATCTAAATGCCCTGCAACCGTATTCCATTTACCCCGATAGTGAGCAACCTTCTCACTACGCTGCAAAAGAAGTATCTCCGACTCAAACCTAATAAAGATAGTAACCACCGGAGTCTCTCGTACACCGTGATAATTAATCCGCCCATCCGGAAACAACGGCAAGTTCTTAGTATTAGCCTGCAACAATGCCAACAACGCATCTTCAGTTCCCATGACATAAGCAATCCCACCGAGAATAAAAAACCTCGTATTAACCCAACCCAGCGAAAATAGTAGATTTTCTGGGGATGTGAATAATAAGAGATTTTCCAAACCTTTTTAATAGAAATACCGTTTTACAGCACCATGGAAGCACTCGGATTAACACTCATTATCCTAACAGCAATCGTATTTGCAGCAATAGGAATCATCTACAGCAAAAAGCACCATATCACCGCTGAAGACTATCTTTCTTCAAGAAATTCATTAGGATTAGGCGCAGCAATCGCATCCCTAGTCGCATCAGGAATGGGCGCCTGGATCCTATTCAGTCCAGCCGAAGCAGCAATCACCGCAGGAATGACTGCGTTAATAGGATACGCAATAGCATCAGCCGCAGCCCTCTTCATCTTCGCCTGGCTAGGTAAGAGGTTAAGAACACTAATGCCCAATGGACATTCACTAACAGAATACGTCCTACAACGATACGGCAAAGGCATGTACTATATCGTTATCATCGTCATGCTCTTGTACATGGCCGTTTTCCTAACAGCAGAACTATCCGGTATAGCACAAGCCAACGAATTAGTCTTCAAAACCCCCTTAATCTTCTCAACCGCAATCATCGGTCTTGCAACCGTAGCCTATACCTCACTAGGAGGATTAAAAGCAACCCTATTCACCGACAAAATTCAAACCTGGTTTATTCTCCCACTTTTAGCAATCATCTTCATCGCAACCGTCTCCTTTTTTGGAGGCTTCCAAGATACCCTGACTCAAGTCTCATCCACAAACCCCGATCTCCTGAATCCAACAAACCCCTACGGAATAGAATACGCACTAACACTCTTAATAGCAATCATCGGAGCAGAACTCTTTAACCAGGGTAACTGGCAGCGTGTCTATGCACCCAAAACCAAGAGAATCATGTCTCTCTCCTTCATCGGAGCAGGATTAATCGTTCTAGTAACGATTTTCATTGTAGGAATATTAGGATTCTTTGCCATTCCCACAGGACAAGCTCAAAATCCGTCAGTAGCACTCTTTACACTCTTACTTCACGCAACCCCTACATGGATACTCCTAACAACCATGGTTCTAGCAACAACCCTAATCATGTCATCAATGGACACCCTGCTCAACGCAATGGTCAGCATCTTCGCAGTAGATATTGTAAGAGTAATCCCTCATGTCAATAAAGCAAAGCTAATCGGAGCAGCTCGCGCCTTCACCCTTGTTCTAGCAGGAATCGCAATTCTAGTAGCATCAAAAGGATACAGCGTATTATACCTGTTCCTCGTTGCAGATTTAATCTGTGTAGCAGCCGTCTTCCCAACCCTATTCGGTTTATTCAATAAGAAATATTCAGGCAAAGTAGCAATCCTAAGCACAATAGCAGCCCTAATCGCAGGCGCCTTCCTCTTCCCCGATCCAACCTTTGCTCGCGGAAATCTCCTAAAATCATTCATAGTAGCATTAATAATCCCAATCGCTATAGCACCCTTCGCAATCCAGTCAGGAAAAGACTTCGACTTCCACAAGCTAAGAGAAAACGTAAATAAGATTGAGTAACTATTTGTAGAAGAACGTCAACAACGCATCGTGCGCCTTACCAATATCTTTTTCTTTCAGAATAATCATAAATTCCGGCAAACATCCAACCGTCTCCTCAATATCGATATTGTTAATAGCAATCTCATTAAGAATCGTCGCTCGAATTCCCCTCACTCTATCAAAACCCTCCCCAAATTGAATATTGATTTCAGCAAGATCTTCAGTAATATCGAGAACATACTCCTTTTTGATAACTTTCAAAATCGCATCCTTATTAGCCTGATCGACCAATATCTTAAAAGATTTCCGACCCTCAGAAATTCGCAGCACCTCACCTACATCAGGTTTAATTGCAGCTAAAATCTTTGGAAACGCCTCAGAGAGAAAAGCAAAATCCCGAGACAACGTAATGTGCACCAATCGACTTTTCGTAGAGATCTTAGAGTGCTTCAAAACCCTTTCAATCTCCTTCATACCCTGACGCTGCTTAGGAATATCAAATCGACGTATCGCAGAAATAATCCCATGATACGCACCCTCTAGTTTTTCCTCATCATCAATCAGCTCAGCCAACGCCTTAGAATTAATAATCCCCTTATCCAGATACCGAGTAATCACCGGATGTCTCTGCAGAAAACCATGAACTTTTGTAGTGATAGTTGTCATATTGCCATGAATCTTGTCAGAATATATAAATCTTACTGTACTGTGTCATCAGCTTTATAAATTAAATTTAAAGTTAGTTA
This sequence comes from uncultured Methanosarcinales archaeon, assembly GCA_964492935.1. Lineage (GTDB taxonomy): Archaea > Nanobdellota > Nanobdellia > Woesearchaeales > JACPBV01 > JAQBWB01. Next base: position 16,192 of record CAZBLF010000026.1, on the reverse strand, counting down.
AGTTAAGATGAATAGATACGCAGGACTAATAGTTAACGGTTTTGGCAGTGGCACAGGAGGAAGACCGGTAAGTGTTCTTCTCACGGTTCCCAATACACGACCAATTTCAGCCGAGCGTGGACATTCTTTCCTACAGAATAGTCTTGACGAAATTGAGGAGGATTCTCCAGATGGAGAAGGGAGAGGCATTAATGAAGCAGTTTCCAGAGTAAGGTCTAATCTCCCTCCAGGAGTCTCATTGGACAAACTCGGAGACTACTTTACAGAGACGCCAGAAGATGAGGTTGCTAAATATCTCATTGGATTAGGAATTAGAGGAAATGCTCATCCAACACTCGCCGCTCACATGGGAATAGAACTTCCTCGAGAGCGACCAGGAAGAGTCCACCGATAAACGATATACCAGGAGATGATTAATATGGCATTGTCAGGACTACAATTACCAATCGAAATGAAGGAACGAGACAGGATGAGGCAAGATCCTGATCTGAAAATCCCTCAAGGATTGATTGAGGACATTGGTGCATCTTTGCACACGGCAATGCCAGAAGCAAATGGCAGCATAGATCAATTTACAGCAGGCCTAAGAGGAGTTCCTTTAAGGAATGCAGTTTCTCAAGTGAAGAATGCTGATTATGATCCGGGAGTTATACAGGCGGTTTTAGAGAGTATGTGGAACTATGTTTCTAACCTAGGAGTCAATCCAAGAAGGCACGGTATCAATCCTGACTCACAACCCAATCCAATAACGTACCTTCCTCCAATGACTGAGGAATTGTCCGATAGCGATGAAGTATACATGGCTCACTGACCACCAAGGTTATTGAATCTTCTTCAACAATTCTTCCATTATTTTAATCTTTACAGAAGTCTCAGCTTTCTTAGCCATAATACTACAACAGTCCTGATACTTCTCAACACTTAAAGAAAAAGTTCCAATTTCGCGAGCCACATCGATAATCTCTTCTTTATCAAAACCAATTAAAGGACGCAAAATAGTTGAATCCACTAAATAAGAGGTAGCATTCAAATTATCTAACGTCTGAGATGCAACCTGCCCAACACTATCACCAGTAATAATTGCCTTATACCCTTTTTTCTTGCAAAGTGCATCAGCCATCCTCAACATATAATTCTTAAAAAAGCATAAATCATACGCAGCAGGTATTTTACCCATTGTCAACTCTTCATACGAGCTATACGCCTCCAAAAACAACTTAGAATTGCCCTGATATCTGTCAGCAACCGCCACCAATTTAGGAATCTTCGATTTTTCAACACGCTTCTCATCCAAAAAATTGTGAAAATGCAAAAAATCAACGCGACAACCACGCTTCATCATCAAATATGCAGCAACCGAGCTATCAATGCCGCCAGATAACAAACAAAGCACCTTTCCCGCAGTTCCAACCGGCAACCCTCCCAAACCAGGCTCCTTAGACGTATACAAATAACAGCCCTTGTGCGTAATTTCAATATAAAGAGTAACCGTAGGCGAAGTAAGATCTATAGAAAAACCCAACTTCTCAGCTTCCTTACCAATCAACACATTAACTTCAGGAGAACTCAAAGCAAACTTCTTATCCGAACGCTTCGCAGCAACCGCAAAGTGCTTCTTATCAGAAACCTTCTTCATCAGCGAAACAGCTTTCTTCTTCAACACCTCCACATCCGCATCACAAGTCTCAATAAAAGAAAACGAACTAATACCAAAGAGGGTATTCAGCTCAGCTGAAATAGATTTACGACTCCCACTTAAATCAGCAATAAACCGCTTACTATCCTTAACAATCTTAACAGAAGAAAAACGCTTCCGAATAGTATCTGACAAAGTCTTCTCGAAGAAAGGCAAGTTACGCCCCTTCAATCCAATCTCGTTGTAGTGAATGAGTACTTTCATAACTACATTAATTTTCTAATACTTAAAAAATGTATGGTTTATGAGAAGCGATGTTGCACTCTTCGAGGAATTCGAGAACCTATCCTTTGAAAGGAAGGAACGTTTCCAGCAAAAGAGGAAGGATCTGCTTTAAAACGCCTATCTCGCTTAGGAGGTTTCTTTTGCTTCTTCGCTCTCCCCTCAAGCTCAATCCTCAGTAACGGAAGAACTTCCTCTTTCAGATGCCCAAATTGTGCATCAGCATCCTTCCCATCCCCGCCTTTCATGAGGGTACCTACCAGAGTATGTTTATCCTTGAAGAAATAATTGATCCAAAAAGCTCGCTTTTCAGTACCTTTTTCGTACACCATCTGGACTCCAAGGAAATCATGATCCACCGCCCCTTTTTTCCCTGCATCAAGGAAAGTAGCCTCAACGAACTTAATCCTGTACGATTTATCATCAGACACATACCGAGGACCAGAAATCAAATCGATAGAATAAGAATCAGTCTCCTTATCCCGTACCCTCTTTACTCCTTTTGCAGTCCTAAGTGCATCAAATATCCCCTGGTAATTCGGTTTAATCTCCATCTTTTCAAGAGGACTTAACTCTGTTTGTGGCTTAGCAGCCTCCTCACAAACCACCGGAAGAACATAACTCCCAGCAGTTAAAAAGCCAGAACATACTTTTGCACCCACCGATCTTGAATACAGAGAAAAAATCGCTTCACCCATAAAGTCCTAGTTCTGACTATGTTTAAAAACATTTGTACCATCAAATTTATAAATCGTCCCAGATTCGGGTTAGTGAAAACAGCATGACAACCATCAAAGGAGCACGGGGCATTGTTCAAGCGTTATTAGACGAAAAAGCAGATACGCTTTTTGGCATTCCAGGCGGTGCAGCCCTACCCTTATATGATGAATTTCATAAGGAATCTAACATAAAACACATTCATATGCGGCACGAGCAAGGAGCAGCACATGCAGCAGAAGGCTATGCACGAGTTCTCGGAAAAGTAGGGGTCTGTATGGGCACCTCTGGTCCAGGAGCCACAAACCTAATCACAGGAATAGCAGATGCATTCATGGATTCCGTTCCGATTGTAGCACTTACCGGTCAAGTTCCAACAAAATTACTTGGAAAAGATGCATTTCAGGAAACCGATACGTTTGGAGTAACCTTACCGATAACAAAACACAATTTCAGACTAGAAAAACCTGAAGATGCCTATCAAAATACGCGTGATGCGTTTAATATCTCTCTTTCCGGACGTCCAGGACCCGTCCTCATTGACCTTCCAAAAGACACCATGGTAGGAGACTTCGAACTCAATCAAGATACCTTCAAATACGCCCCACTAAAAACACTCCCAGCAGTATCTACAGAGATATTCAGCAAAGTGGTAGACATTATCTTTAACGCAGAACGTCCTATGATCTTAGCAGGAGGCGGCGTCACCATCGCTAATGCAGGATTTGAACTAACAAAGCTTGCAGAACTCCTAAAGTGCTACGTAGCTACAACCATCACCGCGAAAGGCGCAATCCCTACCACGCATCCACTAGCATTGGGTCAGATCGGAATGCATGGACGCCAGGTAGTTAATCACTCAATAGCTAATTGCGATGTCATCCTAGCAATTGGAACACGCTTTTCAGATAGAATCACCGGCGATATTTCTGCATTCGCACCCAACGCAAAAATAATCCATATCGATATCGATGCTACCGAAATAGGAAAGAATGTCGCAGTAGAAATGGGCATTGTTACCGATGCAAAAACAGCATTACAATCAATTTTGGCAGTTGCAGCGGAAAAGCAACTTCAGGGAAAAGAAAACCTTTGGAGAAAACGAGTAAAAGCGCTAGACACAGAGTGCAGCTGCAATATAGCGAGTGATGAAACCCCCATCAGACCAGAAACCATCATCAAAGAAATTAATGAAGTCTTGCCAGATAACGCCATCGTCACCACCGAAGTAGGCCATCACCAGATGTTTGCAACTCATTTCCTGAATGTAAAGAATCCAAGAAATTTCCTCACCAGTGCCGGAGCAGGAACCATGGGTTTCGGTCTACCCGCAGCAATCGGAGCAAAAGTTGCTAAACCAGATCAACCAGTAATAGATATTTCCGGAGATGGAAGCTTAATCATGGTCTGTCAAGAAATCGCAACAGCGGTAGAAAACGACATCCCCCTCACAATAGCATTATTGAACAATGGTGGCTATGCCATCGTACAGCAATGGCAAAAAACCTTTTACGAAGGACGCAAGATTGCCACAGAATTTGGCAAACACACCGACTTCGTAAAACTTGCCCAATCTCTCGGTGCAGAGGGCATTAAAGTTACAAAAACCTCCGAAATCCAGGAAGCAATGAAACAAGGAATGGAATCCGATAAAGTATTCTTAGTCGATATAGCAACAAGTCCAGTAGATAATGGCATACCCTTAGTACCGCCACTAGGAAAGAACACCGAAATGCTTCTAGGGCGAAACTGTCCATTAGTAAAGCCGAGGTATTTCGATGGAGAATAAAACGGTAAAAGTAACCATCAAAGATTCGGTAGGAGCACTTCCCAGAGTAATACAAATCTTCGCACGTCGTGGCTTCGCAATAGAAGAAATCCACGCAATCAGCAAAGAAAACAACAAGGAAGTCACCATCGTATTTCCCGCTGACGACTATATTAAGAAAATAGTACTAGGACAACTAAACAAATTAAACGATAGTATCGAAGTAATCGAGGTGCAGTAAATGGTAAATGTAATAACAGACGATCAAACAACGCTAGATGCGTTACAAGGCAAAACCGTAGCAGTTATTGGCTATGGAGCACAAGGCCGAGCACAATCTCTGTGCATGAAAGATTCAGGAATCTCAATTATCGTAGGAGTAAGAGAGAATGGAGTTTCTTGGAATAAAGCAAAAGAAGAGGGCCTAGAAGTTGCAACCATTTCCGATGCAGCACAGAAAGCCGACATCATCCATATTCTGATCCCAGATGAATGCCAGAAAGAAGTCTACGAGCAACACATCAAACAACACGTTAAAGCAGGAAAAACATTATCCTGGTCCCACGGTTTTAACGTCTGTTTCAACCGCATTACCCCTCCTGAAGACGTAGATGCAATCATGGTAGCTCCTAAAGCACCCGGAACAGAAGTCAGGAGAACGTTCGAAGAAGGTTTCGGCGTTCCCGGATTAATTGCAGTACATAAAGACATCTCAGGGAATGCAAAAGCAGTAGCACTAAGCATGGCAAAAGCCTGTGGTCTAAGCAGAGCTGGAATCATAGAGTGCACCTTCGAGCAAGAAGCCTATGAAGACCTCTTCGGAGAACAATCAGTATTATGCGGAGGAGTAGCAGAGCTAATGAAAGCCGGCTTCGAAACATTAACTGAAAAAGGATATCCTCCAGAAATGGCCTACTTCGAGTGCATGCACGAAATGAAATTAATTGTCGACCTAGTCTACAAAGGCGGCCTCACCCATATGTACGATGTTGTAAGTAACACCGCAGAATATGGTGGAAGAACACGAGGCAAACAAATCATCATCCCAGAAGTCAAGCAAAACATGAAGAAAATGCTTGACGACGTAGAAGATGGCACATTCGCTAAAGAATGGATGGACGAATACGAACAAGGACTTCCAAAACTCAAAGCAATGCGAGAAGAAGAAGCAAAACATCCGATCGAAGTCGTCGGAAAAGAAATCAGAGCATTATTCCAGAAGAAATAATCAAACCCTCAAAACGGATCATGAAGTTCATCAAGAGCCGCTTTTACTGACTCAGATACCATATGTCGAAAGTCTTCAGGTGTCAGCGAAATTTCAGCAGTCTGATTTCTAATCTCTGAAATTCTAAGACTCGCCTCATTAAAGGAGTGGGCTGCATATCGATATGCTAATTTTTTCTCCCCATCACTTAACTCTCTCTGACGTCTTCCAGCACCAGGTATCTTCTCGCCACCTAATGAATATATCCAGCCCTTACGACGCTCCCAGACATTAGCCATCTCAATGAGACTAAACACATATCCTCCTACATCCGAATCATCCAATTCTATTCCTGAAGCAGAGATATAGTTACTAGCAGCAGAAATGGACTGACCCATTTCCAAAATTCTATCCAGGGGCAAATCTAGTCCTCTGGAACCAATCTCCATTACACAGTGAAGATATACTTCCTGTTCCGGAGGAATATTACGATATTGTGCAAGCACAGTAAGAAAGGGGCCTTTTTGTTTTTTCTCCGTTTCCAATAATGCTTCCAAACCCGCTTCAGTAGGTGATCTAAAAAGAAGTAATTCATCCCCCCATGCTTAGCTAGTGCAAACGACACCGGACTAGAATCATCCATTGTCTCTCCATCAATTTCAAGTTCCTCATCCTGGACTATTCGTCTTGCAAGGAGCAAGTCATCCCCTTGATAGTCCGTAAAAGCGTATTTCCCCTCAGGAGTAATCCTGGGGCGAAAAGAAGTAGCTTCCTGAGACTTAGGGTACAATGCTTTCAATCTACTAGCTTCCTGTATGACCATGCCTTCCCCAACATCCTTATGGGCCTCCAACGTAACAACCCCCTCAACTTCACAACCTGCCAAAGTGAGCATGTCAGAAGGTTCTAATTCTGATACATAAAGCCTTTTGTAGGCAGCACCATTATCCGGTGCAATGTTTAGCATTACGTGATACATACACTGAAGAACGCATTTTCATTTAAAAATACTACTCATATTACAATAAATAACTACTTTCTTGTATACCAAACAATATCAAACTCATCATGCTCTTCTTTTTTCTCAACTTCCCATTCACTTTCATCAAAATCAGGAAAATACGTATCACCAGAATAAAACTTCTTAATGTAGGAAATAATTAAAGTATCAACCAACGGCAAGAACTGTCTATAGACAACCGAACCACCCGTAACATAAATATCTTTACCATACGACTTAGCTTTCGACAAAGCCGACTCAACATCATGCACAACATCCACCCCATCCATTGAAATATCCTGAGACGTCAACACAATATTATTTCTATCGCGAAGAGGTTTCTTCAAAGAATCAAAAGAAGTACGGCCCATGATAACCGTATTTCCTAACGTAGTATGCATAAAATGCAGCATCTCCTCCTTAATCTTCCACGGCAATCCACCATCCTTACCAATAACGTTATCCTTCGTCATCGCAGATATAATTGCTATCATAACTAAACAGAATAACCTGAGCTATAAATACCTATCTTTTACATAAACGTTAAATACTCAAAGTGTAAAATTAATGCATGAAGCATTACATCCTACTTGCCCTAGCAATACTCTTAGTAAGTTGCCAAAGCCAAGAGATGATTCAGCTTCCCGGAGAACATCCAGGCATGCCAAAACCATCGTTAGAGAAAGCATATTTCGCAGGCGGCTGCTTCTGGTGCGTAGAATCTGCCTTTGAAGAAGTTCCAGGCGTCCACGAAGTCATTTCAGGATTTTCAGGAGGCGAAGTAGCTAACCCTGAATACAAACAAGTAGCTTCAGGAGCAACACAACACACAGAAACCGTTGAAGTCTCCTACAACCCGAAAGAAGTCTCCTATGGAGAACTTCTAGTAGTCTTCTGGCAGCAAATTAACCCCACAGATGCAGAGGGTTCATTCGTAGATCGCGGCAATCAATACCGCTCAGCAATTTTCTACAAAAACGAAGAAGAACAAAAGACAGCAGAAACAACGAGAGATCAACTAGACGAATTAGGCATCTTCAGCGCGCCCATCGTAACAGAAATCACCCCATTCAAAACATTCTACAAAGCAGAAGACTACCACCAAGACTACCACGTAAAAAATCCAGTACGCTACAAAGTATACCGAAAAGGTTCCGGACGAGATCAATACCTAGAAACCATCTGGGACGCAGAAACCATAAAAAGGGTAAAGGAAGCACTCCTACCAATGAAATTCAAAAAACCAAGCGATGAAGAATTACGCAACACCTTAACACCAGAACAATACAAGATAACTCAAAAAGACGGAACAGAACGCGCCTTCAAAAATGAATACTGGGATAATAAGGAAGGCATTTACGTTGATCTAGTATCGGGAGAACCCTTATTCAGCTCTCAAGACAAATACGTCTCCGGCACCGGCTGGCCATCCTTCACGAAACCCTTAGAAAACAGCAATATTGTAACAAGAACCGATAAAAAACTATTAGCAACAAGAACAGAAGTAAGATCAAAAAATGCAGACTCCCATCTCGGCCACGTCTTTCCCGACGGACCAGAACCGACCGGTCAAAGATGGTGCATGAATTCAGCCGCCTTAAAGTTCATTCCGAAAGAAGAATTAAAAAAAGAAGGATATGAAGGATACGAAAAGTTGTTTGAGAAAAGTTAATCTTTTTCACTTCAGTCTTGCTTTCTTAGCGTTGACAAATCAATAACACCCTCTTCTCCAGTTAAATGCGGATCCCCCGTTAAAAGTGTTCCACCTAAATAAGCTGTAGTTGCGAGAATAATGGCATCAATAAGGCCTACTCCTTGAGATTTCATCCGTAGCTTTTTTTTAAGAGGTCCAGCTTTTGTTGCAATCTCCTCTCCGAGATCCAAACATTCAGAATGGGACCTAATAAAAATAAGAATATCTTCCCAAGGCATTTGCACTTTTCCTTGAACATGGGCATCAGAGAGCTCAGCCAGGACGATTGAAGGTGTAGTGATGGCATAGTGCTCGCTTTCAATATAGCGCTCTACAGCCTCACCTGCAGCACTACCCTCGAAGTACTCAATCCACGCATAGGTATCGAAGACAATGTTCATATTCTTTCCTTACGATCTCTCACAAATCCCTTTCTGAGACCTTTTGCCGATCCAAACATAGATTTTGGAATGTTGAGCTTTTTCTCCATGAGGGAATGGATGACTTCATCGTAGGATGACGCCTGCTTTTCCTCTTTATACGTTTCCAAAAGCTGCTTGGTCGTGTCAGAGACCTGTATGGTAGTTGCCATAATACTATAATTATGACTATAGTTATAAAGGTATCGCTTTACGAAGTAAAACCGAGCTACAAACAGAAGAGTATGTTCAGGTAGAGAATCAGACAGCAATATCAAACTTAATTCTCTCAAAACTCTCGTACCCTTCAACCGTAGAATCCTCAGCTTTCCAGGAGAAAATAGAAGTAAAAGGATCTGTCGTAAGCCTAGGCAACGTAAAACGAGTAACATCCCGACTAAGCTGTTCTTCAGCACCAGCAACATGATTTTCATAGATATGCACATCTCCTAAGAACCCAACTAACTTACCCTCTTTCAACCCAGCCTCTTTAGCAAGCAGATGCAATAACAACCCATACGAAGCAATGTTAAACGGCAACCCCAGCATAGTATCAACCGAACGCTGATTCCATAACAAATTCAATTTACCATCAATCACCGTAACCTGAAAGCAATAGTGGCAAGGCGGCAATGCCATTTGAGACATAACAGTAGGATTCCAAGAATTAACAATCATACGTCGAGATGAAGGATCATCCTTCAACAAATCCACAACATTCTGCAATTGATCAACACCTTTCCCGGAGTAATCAGTATCATAGTTGTCATACGAAGCACCAAAATGCCTCCATTGAAAGCCGTACACCGCCCCTAAATCACGCTCCTTCTCCATCGCGGCCTTAGCCTCATCAGAATGCCCATATGCAGCCTTAGCAGGATTCGCCCACTCGTTCCAGATAGGATTCTTCCGATCCTGCAACCACTGTTTATCCGTTATCCCTCGAATAAAAAACTCCAATTCCGACTTAATATTCCGAAACGGAACTTTCTTAGTAGTCAATAATGGAAATCCAGTAGACATATCATGAGAAAACATCGCACCAGCGATCGTTCTAGCCTTAACGCCAGTCCGATTCTCCTTTACAATTCCATTCTCCAGAATATCCCTAACAATTGACAGGTAAGCTTCCATAAAATGAGCAACTAAAAGAATTATTTAATGGTTACGCTTCTTCAGTCAGTGCAGTAATTAATGGCCAATCGCCCTGAGGAAAATTATGGAGGACAGAGGCACCATGGTGGGTTCCCTCAAAGATTTTATTCTTCGCATAGGGCATCAATGTGTCATGGCCGTTAACCGAGGAATATCCCAGGAGCCAATCCACAACATGAGTATCGAGCGGATCAATATGATCTCCTCGACCCAGCGTGATGAGGCGCTTATATCTAAACTGCAACCCTACTGTTTCAGAAACCAGAGACATAAATCTATCAACAGCTCTAGACGAAATAAATTCTTCTAGCTTAGCAATATTCTCGTTCTCCAACGGAAAAAGTTCCATCTCATTCACAGGGGGAGATTCTCCAAAAGAGTGTAGATAATCGACAGCATCCTCACGAACCGATGCATGATATTTGGCAAACAGGGGTGTATCTCCAAAATCTCACAGCGCACAAGACTCCATAATCGCTTCAGGATAAAAGAGACTTCCAAGATAGCGACTTAATGAGCTCTCATCCTCGAGACGGTACAAGCCATCCTTGCTGTTTTGAGCAATGTCTTCAATAACCGGGGTACGTTTGATTGCAATAAGTTCTCTCGGACGATGAGCGAGATCACCCCTTCCATCTGACAACACCTGATAAAAACGAACGAGCTGATTCAATCCAAGAGTAACGGAATCGGTGGCGAAGGAGTACCGAGCAACTTGATCGGTACTGAGCTGCTCAGGATCTTTGTACTGATCTAACTCAGGATCGTAATCAGACACTGAAAATTCTGCAGAGGCATAAGGATCCGCCATCTCTTCAAATATAGCACTATTGATCGCCCGGCGCGTTTCTCTATCCTGGGACAACTTCAGGCCATTTTTCAGAGAAAGATTCTGTCTAAATCCATCTACAACAATAGGCACATCTCCTTTCCGATCCTGAACCTCACTATAGAGCTTACGCATGTATCCTACAGCATGCTCAAAATACTTAGGAGGATTCTTCATACACACAGAGAGATATAATTTATATAAAAAGATAACTATTCAGAAACGATTTCCGCCTTAACATCAAAAGAACTCGCATCAATAACCTTCACCGAGATCGACTTCCCCAACAAATTCTCCGAGCTTCTAACAACCACCTGCTTGTACGCATAGTTGCGACCTTTCCACGAACCAGGTGTACCTTCCTCGTCAATAAACACCTTGCCAGACCAACCAATCCACTCTTTATTTCTATCCAAAGCAACAGAATGAAACAACTCAGTCATCCTTCGAGTACGCTCCTTAATCACGCCACCCTCAATCTGTTTCATCCGCTTAGCAGGAGTACCCTCCATCGGCCAGAACCGAGATATGTTAATCGTATCAGGACGCATCTCCTTAACAACCGAAAGCGTCTCCTCAAAATCAGCATCACTTTCAGTAGGAAACCCACAAATAATGTCGGTAGAAATCGATATCGAAGGAATCTCCTTACGAAACGCATCAACAATCGACATAAATTCCTTAACCGTATACCCTCGCTTCATCTCCTCCAACACGCGATCAGAACCCGCCTGCAACGGCAGATGTAAGAACTTGTACACTGAATCTAGTTTAAATGCAGAAATTAAAGCAGGCAAATAAGGCAACATATGCTTAGGATTAGCCATCCCCACCCGAACTTTAAAATCACGATCAATAGAATCAATTGCAACCAATAACTCCGCCAAATTAGTCCCATTCTCAAAACCATACACCGAATTATCCTGCGACGTCAACCAAATTTCTTTAACACCTTCCTTTACAGAAGAACTTATCTTACGAACAATATCATTCATAGGATACGAAAACGCATTTCCACGAGCATGCTTCGTCTTACAAAATGTACAAGAGGATAAACAACCCTGGAGTATAGGAACCGCCTCAATAAAACTGACCGAGCGCACCGAAGGCAAGTTAATCCGAACCAAGTCTGACTTCTCCAGATGCGAAACGACCTGACCAGAAAGCGTTCCATCAACAACATCCCCAATCTTATCAACCTGATCCGTTCCCAATAAAGAATGTCCAGAAAGTTCCCCCATCCCCTTATTACTTTGCGGAATACACCCAGCAACAATCACCTTCTTACCCGCATCCCGCAACGACTTCAACTTCTTCTTGAAAGCAGTAATGGTAGGACCTTTCACCGAGCAAGAATTATACACAATCGCATCCGCCTCATCCTCTCCAACGAGAGAATGACCCTGCTTCAACAACAGACCCTGCATAATCTCGCTATCCGCCTGATTAGCAGTACAACCCTGAGTAATCACATGTACCTTCGACATTATGAACCCGTTACCCTCATTCCTAATGTAAGAGCATAATGCTCACCATAGTGCCCGCCATACTTTCCCAAACCGAGTTCTTCCCCAAGCGAGATGGAGGCTTTGAGACACGGCCCCCTATCAGTAATACTTGGATCATCGGGATTAATAAACTTTCCTTGCGAATTCCATCTTTTCCCGACTCGTCTCCGAATCATTCCCATGTCCACTCGCTCAGTCAAAACAGCCCCATTCTTACTCTCATGATCAATATATTCCAGCGTTTTGGTAGCACCATTGTATCGTAATTCACCATGATCTCGGGAAATAGATAAGTCTGGAAAACCCAACCTAGAAGATATATCTTGCTTACCTTTTACAAATCTCATCTCATCTCCTTCACTAATACGTCCAATGTAGATGGGTTCATCCGTCAAAGGAATCTCAATCGGCGAACTACCCTCCTCTATATTAACGATATGCAACAACATTTCCATAGGCATCAATGTTCAGTATCCATTCTAAAAGCTTTCGGAATCCAAAACCTTTTTAACCGATTTTCCAACTACTTACACCATGCCAGAGATCAACAAAGAAAAGAAACAACTCACCGATTCTGCTAAAAACAACCTCACCAAGCAACATTATCGAATCATCGGCTCCCATTCCGCAGTCAAGCCCTGCGGCTGGACCAAAAACATGATTCGTGGCGAAGGAGGCTGCTACAAACTCAAATTCTACGGCATCATGTCCAATCAATGTCTCCAAATGACCACCTCTATCAGCTGCGCAAACAGATGCAGTTTTTGCTGGCGCGGCTACAAATCACCAGTAGCAAAAGAATGGACCTGGAAACAAGACGAGCCAGAGTTCATCGTAGATGAATCAATACAAGCACACCACGATCTGCTTGTAGGATTCAAAGGCAGCAAATCAGCCTCAAAACCCGTATACGAAAAATCAAGGCAAGTAAAACACGTAGCTCTCAGCTTAACCGGCGAGCCAATAATGTATCCCAAAATCAACGAAGCAATTAAAGAATTCAACAAAAAAGGAATTTCAACGTTCCTAGTCACTAACGCACAATATCCCGAACAAGTAAGAGATCTAGCTCCAACTACACAACTCTACATCTCCCTAGACGCTCCCAATAAGAAACTCCTCAAAGAAATCGATCTACCGCTCTTCGACGACTACTGGGAAAGATTAAACCAATCCCTAGACCATCTAGCAAAAAAGCAACAGCGAACCTGCATCCGTCTAACGTTAATCAAAGACCTCAATATGCAAGACCCAGAAGAATATGCAAAAATGATTAAGCGCGGCGATCCCGACTTCATAGAGGCAAAAGCCTACATGTGGATCGGCGCATCAGTAAAGAGACTAGAAAAATCCAACATGCCCATGCACGAAGAAGTAATCACCTTCACCAAACAGCTAGTTAAACACCTAGACGAATACGAAATCGTCTCCGAGCACATCCCTTCCAGAGTCGTCATGTTAGCAAAGAAGAAATTCAATATCAACGGAGAATGGCACACCTGGATAGATTTCGAGAAATACGACAAGCTAGTAAATTCCAAAAAACCATTCACCACAAACGACTATCTAAAGAAAACACCCATCAACCTGCTAGGCATTTCAGGAAAAGGCACGATTGAACACTACAAATTACGAGCAGATAAAATGGGAGTCTCTCCAGAAGAACAAAGAAAAATGTTCAAAGACTTAGAAGAGAGAGCAAAAGTAGATGAAAACACCAAGGAAATAGACTTCCACCAAAATCACTGAATCAAACTCAAGAATTCATTTCTAGTTTCAGCAAGCGATCTAAACGTACCCAACATCGCAGAAGTTTTCATAGACGAACCCTGTTTTTTAACACCGCGCATCTTCATACACAGGTGTTGACCTTCAACCACAACACCAACCCCATAGCCGCGAGTCAACTCATAAAGAGCATCCGCAATTTGTTTCGTCATCCGCTCCTGAGTCTGCAACCGCTGAGCGAACATATCAACTAAGCGCGGAATCTTAGACAAACCAATCATCTTACCCTTAGGAATGTAACCAACATGCGCCCTACCAAAAAACGGCAACATATGATGTTCACACAACGAATAAAACTCAATATCTTTTACAATAACCATCTCATCGTTATCAGATTCAAATAACGCACCATTCGCAACCGTACGAATATCCTTACCATAACCAGAAGTCAAAAACTTAAAAGCGTTAGCAGCACGCAACGGAGTATCCTTCAATCCCTCTCGATTGCCATCCTCTCCAATCAACTCAAGTAGCTTACGAAATTCCCCCTCCATACAAAGAACAACTCTACAACACTATAAAAAGATTACCCGTAGCGTTCAACAACATACTCCTCAATCATCTGCTTAAAGTCATCAATCCGCGTTTCACCTTTCAACGTACACACCTGCTTACCATCGATAAATACCGGAGACGTAGGATTCTCCCCCGCCCCAGGCAAAGACAAACCAATATTCGCTTCCTTCGATTCCCCGGGCCCATTCACAATACAACCCATCACCGCAACGGTCATAGATTCGAAACCAGAATACCCTTTCTTCTTCCATTCCGGTGTACGTTCCTTAAGAAAAGAGGTAATCTCGAGAGCAATCTCCTGAAAGACAGTAGAAGTAGTCCTACCACACCCCGGACACGAAGTCACCGTAGGCATAAAATCACGAAGACCATTCGACTGCAGAATCTGCTGTGCAACCGAAACCTCCTCAGTACGAGAACCCGAAGGAGTAGGCGTTAAAGAAACACGAATCGTATCCCCAATCCCTAACTGAAGAAGATGCGAAATACCGGCAGCCGAACCAACAATACCTTTAGTTCCTAATCCAGCCTCCGTCAACCCCACATGCAAGGGATACGAACAATCAGCAGCAAGCTGAGTATACGCTGAAATCAATTGAGGAACATTACTCACCTTAGCCGATAAAATGATCTTATCGCTAGCCAATCCATACGATTCAGCCATCTTAGCCGATTCCAATGCACTTTCCACCATCGCATCAACAAGAATCGATTCAGAATCCTTTTGTTCAACTTCAGACAAAGCACTATTAACATCCATCAAGCGCATCAACACCGACTGATCCAATGAACCAGCGTTCACCCCAATCCGAACAGGCTTCCCATAAAGAACAGCCTTCTCAATAAGTGACTTAAAATTAGTATCATGTTTTTCACCTTTTCCAACATTACCAGGATTAATCCGATATTTATCCAAAGCTTTTGCACACGCAGGAAAACGATCAAGCAACAAATGACCATTAAAGTGAAAATCACCAATTAAAGGAACATCATAACCGTCCTCCACCAATTTCTTTTTAATTGCAACTACAGCCGAAGCAAAAGAATCATCCATCACCGTAATCCGAACAAGCTCGCTACCAGCATCAACCAATGATTTAATCTGAGCAACCGTTCCAGCAACATCCGAAGTAGCAGTATTCGTCATAGATTGAACACGGATAGGATTATCACCTCCAATGCCAACACCACCTACATCAACAACCAAACTTTCTCTCCTAACAATCTTCATATAAATAAAGAACAAGTAAGAATTATTAAAGGTTTACCTAATCATTGAGTTAATGAACAAATATATCTTTGCCAATAACTCCTGGCCCATCATCTGGGGAAGGATTTGGATTCTGATCAACAGGTTGTACTCCTGCAGTATAGCGTAACAGTGCCTCAACACCCGCTTCCATAGTGTCATAATTAACGTCACCCAGTAAACCTTCAGGATCATTAAGATGGGGTTTACCATCAATACCTTGTAACGCCAGCAATTCATTTCCAGTATGAGGTCCACAAACATCAAAAGCTCCAGATAACTCAGTTGTATATTCTGGTCGGAGATTAACAATATCACCGAGACCAGTAGGTGGTTCAAATATGAGCATCCTGCCCAAATTCCAGTAGAGTTTAAAGGAGAATTCCGTACTCTGCTTTAGCAGAGTGATAAACGCTAAATAACTG
>CAZBLF010000025.1:0-19174 GCA_964492935.1 uncultured Methanosarcinales archaeon | reverse complement strand
ACCCCTACTTCATACGCCAACCCTCGCTTATTCCGAATTTCTTCAAAAATCGCACCAGACTGACCACGCCCCAAAATACTCCGAATAACATCAAACACGTAACTGTCCTGATCCCCTCTCGCAACCGTACGATATCCCATGACAAAGTACGAATTGTTCATCTTTCTCTTTTCGTTAAGGTGAGTGTATACCGGAAATGAGGACTTGGGAAATCCACTCACAGCAGATTCACGACAGCCACCAAAAGCGTGCTCTATACGTTTAATCGCATCACCTGGAAAACCGCCAGCAACCGAAACAATCATCGACTCAGCCACATAATGCTGCTCATAAAAAGCAAATAAATCCTCCCGGCTCATCCCACTAACTGCCTTCACCGTCCCGTACGTAGCCCGTCCCGCAGCGTGCGTCCCAAACAAAGCCCTCTGAAACAACACCCACTGATGGCTCCGAGGCTCATCTCGATGTAAATTAATCTCCTTCAAGATCACCTTACGCTCTTTCTCAAGATACTTGTCCGGAAACACAGATTGCATCACCAAATCAGAAAGTAAATTCAGTGCAAGCATAAAATGCTCTCGCGGCACCTTAATGTAATAACACGTCCGCTGATTGGAAGTGTAGGCGTTAATATCTCCTCCAATTGCTTCAATCTCATTGCTTATAGCACGAGCACCATCTCTTTTTTCCGTGCCCTCAAACAGCATGTGTTCAACAAAATGCGCAATTCCATTATTCTCAAGCGACTCTTGGTCACTTCCCGTTTTAACCGTAACCTGCAAGCAAACAATAGGACTATCCATCTGCTTACTCACAATCGTCAATCCGTTATTCAAAACCCGTTTATCCATACAATGGAGATACGGACGAATTTTAAATACCTATCGAAAGCAAATATTTAAGAACCGAGAGAGAATACAAACAACATGAAAATTAAAGAACTTCAAACAATCCTGAAAGAAAAGAAAATAGATTTATTTCTAGCAGTAAGCATCGATTTCGAAAAGCCGGATCCCGACTGTACCTATTTCGCCCAATACAAGAGCGTCGGCGTCTTAGCAGTACCTAACAACAAGAAACCGATGCTCGTAGTGCCTCAAATGGAAGCCAAAGGAGCGCAACACAAATCTATCAAAGTCAAATACCCAAAAGAAAAGAAACCACTCCTCAAATTTCTAGCGCAAGAATTAAAGAAGCAAAACATCCGACCAAAGAAAATCGCAATCAACAACACAGAAGTAACCCTCCAACTCAAGGCAATCTTAAAAAAGACCTTCAAAGCAACATTTGTAGATATCAGTTCAGAAGTATCCAAACTGAGAACCACCAAAACAAAAGAAGAAATTGCAATCATCAAGCAAGGCTACAAAATCTCCGATGCCATCTTCCAAAAAGGAATAAAACAATTTACGCGCGGCAAAACCGAAACAGATATAGCAGCCTTCTTCCAGTATGAAGCGAAGAAACGAGGATGCGACCTAGCCTTTCCCGTCATCATAGCATCAGGCAAACGCGCAGCCGAAGTCCACCACTTCCCCATCAACAAACGCCTTCTCAAAGGCTTTTGTGTCATCGATTTCGGCATTAAATACAAAAACTACTGTACCGATACCACGAGAACAATCTTCCTAGGATCGCCCACCAAAAAGGAATTACAAACCTACAATCGCGTGCTTGAAGCACAGAAAAACGCAGTAGGCGCATGTAAAGCAAAAGCAAAAGCAGCAGACATTGTATCGCAAGTAAACAAAGATCTTGGCGACCATGCCGAACTCTTCACCCACGGTCTTGGCCATGGATTCGGAATCAAAATTCATGAGCAACCCAATCTCAAGCCTGATTCAAAAGACGTCCTAAAAGAGAACATGTTCGTGACGATAGAGCCCGGAATCTACAAAGAATTCGGTATACGAATAGAGGATGGAGTACACATAACAAAAAATGGACATGAAATTCTTTCCAAATTTCCAAAAAAGCTAATCACGATACGATGAATCCCCTAGAACAAGCATCAAAGATTGTATTTGAGACCTGTCTCAATACCCGACCAAACGAAACCATCGGCATAATAACCGATAGCGACCGAGAATCGCTAGCAAAGTCCTTCGCCACCTACCGTAGCGACATAGCCATCCATATAACGCCCATTCCAGATGCAAACGGAGAAGAACCTCCAGAGGAAATTGCAAAAGCAATGAAACAGTACGATGTTCTCTTATTAATCACAAAAAAATCACTCACTCACACCAAAGCAACACATGAAGCTTCGAAGAATGCAAGAATCGCATCAATGCCTGGCATCACCGAAGAAACCGCCAAAAGAACACTCGCGATTGACTACGCCAAACTCCACACAATAAACACTAAACTCGCCAATCTACTAACAGAAGGCAACCAGGTTACCATCACCACAGACCTAGGAACAGATCTCACCTGCTCAATCAAAAACAGAACCGCAAAACCGGACACCGGAATTCTCAAGAAAGGCATGGTCGGCAATCTACCGGCAGGTGAAGTCTTTCTTGCACCAGTAGAAGGTACCACCAACGGAAAACTCATTATCGATGCAAGTATGGCGGGCATCGGAAAACTAGACGAGCCACTAACAATAGAAATCAAACAAGGACTAGTAACAAAGGTAAACGGAAAGCACGCACCGCAACTCGAAGAAAAGCTCACCACAAACGAGCACCGAAACGTGGCTGAATTTGGAATAGGCACCAACCCGAAAGCAATCATCACCGGTTCCGTATTAGAGGATGAAAAAGTACTCGGGACCTGCCACATCGCATTCGGAAATAATGCGTTCTTTGGTGGCACCATCGACGTCCCATTCCACGCCGATGGCATCATCACGCAACCAACAATCACCGTAGATGACAAGACCATCATGAAATCGGGAAAACTACAAGGATAATACAAAACGTTTTTAAACGATAAACGAATCATAAAAAAAATGGATGGGGACGAATCTAAAGAAAAGAATGTTCTTGACAGCGTAATGTATAGCTACGCTACCGATTCAAATCAGCTCGAAATCGAGAATGCGCTTCTGAAAGAAACCATTGGAAAGCTCAGAGAAGAAATTAGCAAGTTCAAGAAACCGCCGTTAATGGTCTGTGAAATTAGATCAGTCGATGGAAAACACGCAACCATCTCAATCCCAAACGGGAATCAATTCTATGTGGAAATGAGTGACTCTGCAAAAAACATCAAAGCAGGAGATATGGTTCTAGCAGAACAAAAAAATCTAACCGTAATCGAAAAGGTTCCCACCTCCAAGAAATTCAACGTCGAATCATTTGTCATCATCGAAAAACCCACAACCACCTGGGACGAAATCGGCGGCCTAAAGAAGCAAGCTAATGAAATCCAGGAAGTGGTTGAACTTCCCCTCAAGAAACCAGAACTCTTCAAAAAAGTAGGAATTACGCCACCAAAAGGAGTACTCCTCTACGGACCGCCCGGAACCGGAAAGACCCTGCTCGCAAAAGCAGTAGCCAAAGCAACCAATTCCACATTCATCGAAGTAGTAGGATCAGAACTCGTCCAAAAATTCATCGGAGAAGGAGCAAAATTAGTAAAAGAAATTTTCGAGATGGCTCGTAAAAAAGCACCAGCCATCGTCTTCATCGATGAGATTGACGCACTTGCCTCAAAGAGAATCGAAGTGGGCACTTCCGGAGAACGCGAAGTCAACAGAACATTCATGCAGCTCCTAGCTGAATTAGATGGGTTTAAACCACTAGGAAACGTAAAACTCATTGGAGCTACCAATAGAAAAGACATCCTCGATCCAGCAGTCATCCGGCCCGGTAGATTGGACCGACTCATCCGAGTAGATGTTCCAGAAGCAGAGGGTCGAACACAAATTTTCAAAATCCATACTAGAAATATGAAGCTCGAGAAGAGTGTTTTGGTTGCTGACTTAGTAAAGAGAACTGAAGGATTATCGGGAGCTGAAATCCATGCAATTTGTACCGAAGCCGGCTACTTCGCGATACGCGATTCAAGAACAATCATCAAAAAAGACGACTTTCTAAAAGGAATTGAAAAAGTGAAGCAAATCGAAAAAGAAGACGCTGAAGACCACGTCCATATGTTTGGTTAAACAGTAACTTCTAACAGCATCAAGTCAAAACTCAGACTATCTAGAAGCAGGCTCGTCGTGGGGGTTACGCTGTTGCAGGAAGCTCGCTTCTTGCTCGCTCAGTCCCGGGCCACAGAGCTTTCGATTCCAGAGATCTAGTTTTGAAGCCGTTAGAAGTTACAAAGAAGCGCGCTCATCAGTTACTTTTTTACCTCATCGGCTTGCGCCTAGGTGGGTGTTCACTAAATCATCGCGCAATCAACCAAAGCACAACTCTCTTTTTAAACAATACGAAAATCAACACAAATTCTAGAAATCCCGGGACCAAAACTACCGCACTTAACTACGCGTAAAATCCTACTTTTTTTTCTATGGCCCATACAAGCCTCCCTCGCCGCCGCTTTAGCATCCTCTCCCGATTCAGGACCAAATGAATAGAGATGGATCACCGTTCCCTTTTTAGCTACGCTCAATGCAACATCCAAGAACTTTTCAGCATCACGCGGAAGCGGCATCAGAATGCGGTCGAACTTCCCCTTAAGCTTCGGCAAGATCTTCAGAACATCTCCCTCAATCAAAGCAACGTTGTCAATCTTATTAAGCGCTACATTCTCCAACCCATACGCATGTGCAACTGGATTGATCTCAACCCCAACAATCTCCTTTGCTCGAGAATGCTTTGCTATCGTAATCGGATACGCCCCAATCCCGCTAAACATCACCAGTACTCTTTCACCTGGCCCCACTAAAGAAAAGACCCTCTTTCTCTCGGTACCGGAACGCACAGAGTAATAGACATTCTCCGCATGCAACCTAAATCTACATCCGTTCTCCACGAGCATGGTCTCCTTTCTCCGTTCGCCAGCAATAATCTTCAATTTCGGAGTTCGGTATTTACCCCCATACTTTCCTGTTTTCTTCAAGACAACACGTAACTGAGAATTCAAACGAAGCAACGTCTCCCCGATAAGCTTCTCTTTCGACTTCAACGTATCAGAAAATTCAGCAAAAATAGCAAGATCACCAACAATATCGAATGCGCTCGGAACTAGTTTGAGCTGCCCAGCAGTTAACTTCCCAATTAGAGCATCCTTCAAAGTAACCATCAGAAAAAATCCCCTAATCCTTTTTGTGTGCGAGACTTCATCTCTTTTTCAAGTTTCATCAACGAACCCTCAACACGTTCAGCAGAGAATTCAAGTTTACCAATAAGTAATTCTCTTACTTTTTCCGCGTCCAGTTCCCTCATCTCCAAAGAATACTCATCACTTACCGGCATTTCGTGAATCTGGTCAAACACCGCCTTCCACGAAACATCAAAAAAAGAATCCCACTTCAAGAAAGAGAATAAACCGTCTAAATCGCCCTTGTATTCCTTAACCAGTCCCAGTCCCTTTTTCGGGCCAATCCCTTCGATGCCGCCGACATTAAAATCAGTTCCTACCAACATACCTAACGCAATGAGCTGCTCCTGAGTAAGATCAAGAGAGTTAAGAGTACCCTTCAACGTAATCAATTCCGGTTCTACAGTCTCAAAAGCAAGCTTGTTCGTCTTCTTTCTCCTTCCCGCCATCGACAAATTACGTAAGACTAGCGGAGACCCAAAAAGTAAAGCATCTGCATCGTTCGTAGCAACCGCATACGCATCTCCGCGCTTCACAATATGCGATGCCTGTGCCTCAGCCTCTGCAGGAGCCTCGATCACCGGAATACCAAGAGCAACAAGCAATTTCTTCACGTCCGATAGCATTTCAGAAGTTAACCGAACCGTTCGAGAAGAATATTTTCTAACTCCTTCATCATCACCTGCATCCTCCGCAGCTTTCAACAACCTCTCAGCCTCTTTCTTAATACCTGCACGTCGAGCACGCTCAGCCAGTTTCAAATCAGGAACCGTTCCATCAAAACAAAACGCGAGCAAAATACCTTCTCGAAGCAAAGCAGTAACTCGAGAAAACAAACCCATGATGTGAGAAGTAATCATGCCCTTGCTATTAGTCAACGGCCTACCGTCCGGCCCACGAAGAGAAGTCAGAAACTGATAACACCACAACGGCCCATCCACCATCAATAATTTACCGCGTAGCTCCTTAAACGAAATAGTCTTCCGCTCAAGTAAATCGGTAATTGCAACACCCATTATAACTCCCGAACCTGGATGCCTTTAAAGTCCGACTCCAACATCTCTTTTGCCCGCTTCGTAAGCTTGCCTGTTGTCAAAAACAACACCGGCAACTTCCTCAACTGCCCCTGAGCGAACGCACTAGCTAAATCAGCATCATTAATACTCTTTTTCTTGCGCGTTTTACAATAATATTCCATCTCTCCCACTGCGCTCGGTATTTTCACGACATAATCAATCTCCGTCTTCTTCAAAACCTCTTTCTTCGATATGCTAATCTCGTTCGATGAGAAAAATTCAGAAATAATTCCTGAAAAGTCAATGTCTTCTTTAGGCGTCTTAGGTGCCGGCGTAGTTTTGATCTGAACCTTTGGCTTTGCAATGGGTGTCTCGACAACAGATTCCTTAACTGCCGGCTGTTCTACAACCAGCGTCTCCTGATCCTCTTTCTGCACCTGCATCTCTGCTGGTTCAACCTCGGTTTCTACAGCAACCTCCTCCCGCTCCACCTCTGGCTTCACAACCCCTTCCTGTCCCCCAGCAAGCAATTCAGTAATCTTAACTTGCGCTTCCTCAGAAGAAAGCAAAAACCATTTCCAGAAGATCTCCTTGCGCTCACCTCGCTGCACCTCTAACGGTACTGCAAAGTCTTTAATATCTCGTAAAGCAACCCGAATAACCGGCTCCTGTTCAATATCACGAACGATTTTCTCCTCACTCAGCAAATCATACGCCTTTTTCTCCTTATCGTGCAGATTCTCAACAAAATCCTGCAATTTCTCCTCCTGGCCAGGCAAATAATACAGCGGCGACGAACCAACTTTAATACGAGAAATTTTTACCTTGCCGCGAGAAGACAATTCAGAAAGATGTGCCGAAGCAATAATACTGTCCGTTCCGATCGCCTGTGCAATCTGTGTAGGTACTTGCGGTCCCCGCGAAGAAATCAATTGAAGAATAGATTCAGCAGACATATCATAAAAGAAGGAAACCGAGTTTAAATATGTTGCTAACCTCCGAGATACTGCTGACGCCTAAGGGGGTTCCTGTTGAGCGCATCACGCTCTCGCGGCACTATGGAATGCGAAGCATCTCATAATCCGACCGTGCCTCAGCAGTATTCAAAACTAAGGTCTAATCCAGCGAGTCTCGTAATAGGTAACGTCACTTTCTTCATCAACAATCGCAAGTAACAATCGCTTCCGCGTACTATGTGCAACCCGATTCTTTGCAGAAAATTCATACCAGGTCAACGTACTTGCCTCATGGACCGGAAACACCACCCACTTAGCGTGATCCTCTCCCGGTTTAACGCCTCGATCATACACTCTAAAATCGGCACCAAATTTCAATGCCGTCTTAATAATATATCCGCGATCTCGCATGTTCTTAAAAACACAATAACGAATCCAAAAATTCGGCTCCAGTTTTTTAGCCTTCTTCAAGAAAGACTCGTAACTAATCTCCTTGTTGCGCCCATCCAAAACAAGTAACCTTCCTTTATCCATAAGATACATTGCCTCAAGTAAAGACAACTGCACCTTCTGATTGTCAAGAATGCTCCCAAATCTACCTTGATTGTACAAATCGCGGGCCGCATCTGAATTTTCAGTAATAGCACGCTCTGCAGCAAAAATTGCCTTGACTACCTCTTTCGGCGCCTCTTGCTTTTCTTCAGCCTTCTTCGCCTTGTCTACAACCTTTTTCGTCTTGTTCTTTGCCTTCTTCACCATACCCTCCCTAGCTCGACCTACCCTTAAAAAGCTTTCTTTTTCACCACCAACCAATCACTTTAAATATAAAACAACTATCTTCTAACCTATGCAAGTAACGATTTTAGGAACATCTTCAATGGTTCCAACTAAAGACCGCAACCAATCCTCCGTGTTCTTGAGTTTCAAGAATGAAGGGATTTTGATTGATGCAGGAGAAGGCACACAGCGCCAGTTCAAGATAAAGGGCATTCCGTTAACCAAAATAACCAAAATCCTCCTCACTCATTGGCATGGCGACCACGTCTTTGGCCTGCCTGGAGTAATTTCCTCGCTAGGCGCCATGGAATATCGGAAGAAATTGGAAATTTACGGGCCAAAAGGCACAAAGAAACGGTTCGCTTCCCTCTTCGAAGCATTCGATTTCGATCGCAAAGTAGAACTCGAAATTATCGAGGTAGAATCAGGAACCTTTGTCGACAGCAAAGAATTCAAGCTAGACGTACTTCCGCTTGAACACGGAGTCCCGTGTCTCGGTTACTCGTTCACGCAAAAAGATGTCCGTCATATCGATATCAAGAAAACAAAAAAACTCGGAATTCCAGAAGGGCCCCTCATGGGAAAGCTAGCAAATAACAAAGCCATCACCGTAGACGGCAAAAAAATAGCTGCGAAAGACGTAACCTACCTGGAAGAGGGAAAGAAAGTAACCGTCATCGCCGACAGCCTCTACTGCAATAATGCAATCAAATTAGCAAAGGATGCAGACCTCGTCGTCTGTGAAGCAACCTATCACTCAGACCTACAACACAAAGCCAAGAGCTACATGCATATGTCTGGCAAAGACGCCGCAATGATCGCAAACCAAGCAGGAGCAAAACAACTTATCGTAACTCACTTCTCGGCCCGCTACAAAAATCCGCATGAAATTGAGCAAGATGCAAGAAATGTATTCGACAATACACTAGCAGCAAAAGACTTCATGGTTATTGACTTGTAATCTGGGGAGGTGGTGTGCTCCAGTCGAAATCTTTAAAGAAACGTATCCGGTCCGTAGTAGGGGTTGTGCCATCCGGGCCACAGGACCCCCAGATAATTCATCAGGATTTCGAACACACCAAATCCCGAACAAGAAGCGATAACTATTTAGAAGAGAATTTCTAAACTTCCATTATGAGCAGAAAATCAAAAGGCATCAACGCAGAACGCGACCTCATCCACAAATTCTGGGCAACAAAAGAATGGGCCGCCGTACGAATTGCAGGTTCAGGATCATCCAGATATCCTTCAGCAGATGTCCTAGCATCAAATAGAATCCGAAAGCTAGCCATCGAATGCAAAACCTCGAAAGAGGATTCAAAATACATTCCTCATGAAGAAATCGAACAACTCAAAGAATTCGCAGAAATCTATGGTGCCGAACCCTTGATCGCAATGCGTTTCAACAAAACAGCCTGGCACTTCCTCGCCCTAGAAGATATGAAAAAGACCGAAAGCTCATATGCAATTACAAAAGAACTTGCGGAACAAAAAGGACTCCTTTTCGAAGAAATAATAGAAAGATAAAAAAATGAAATGAAAAAGAAATTACTTCTTTTTCTTGCGCGATTTAAGACTGCGTTCGATTTTGAGCTCTTCACGCATGATTCTTCCGACAACGCTTTCAATATGCATCTCTATCCGAGCAATTCTTCTCTCCATGAGAACCATAACCCGCAAAGAATACACAATCGCAGCTAGTGTGCCAACGATAATTGCCAACGTAATTTCTTGGACGCCTAAAACCATAGTATTACCACCTCTTATGGATGAATTATATAGACTGATAGGAGTATAAGTAGTATTTAAATCTTTGGTTAATGCCTAAGCAGAAAGATGTTGCTGAAATGCTGCCTCTAACCGACTTGCAAAAAAGTCCGTTGCAACCCAAACAGCTACTTCATAGCTAGGATGTACAGAATCATCTAACATCAAAAAGAACAGGGTCTCCTTCTTATCCACAATACAAAAGCGCGAAGTGTGTGTTGCTGCTACAAGAGTAGAAAACGCAGAAAATATTTTTGCGTGCTCATGTTTCTTCCCACCAGGAACCGCAATCGTAACACGAACTCCTTTTGCTGCAGCTGCCTGCAAGTAAGATAAAAGAGTATGTGATTTGCGAGCTAATCCTGCATCAGTTGTAGATAACGTAATACTTGTCTTAGCGTTCTTGATCATAGCAATAAGATGATTGTAAATGTTTTTTCTTCCACGGATACTGCCGGTAAGATCAACCGGCTGCACATTTGAAACTCCCTGTACGTGTAATGCGTTCAGTTCATCAAGAACTGGCGTAGTTTTGATGCTTTCAATCAACGCTAACTGGTTGTTTGAGTGTTCCGCCAACTTCTCCTTAATCCGGTCAATAACTTCAGCAGGCGCAACTGCCATGTACGTAATGGGCTTGCCTGCCTTCATCGTAATAAAGCCCTTTCTCTCTAGGCTTTCAAGAACATCATAGCTTCGACTTCTCGGAACATTAGCGATATCGCTCAATTCTCCTGCGCTCGAAGTTCCCCTCGACAACAAAGCAGTCCAAATCTTGCTCTCATAGGTGTTGAGACCAAAATCCTTCAGCTTACTCAAAAAGTCTTTCTGTACTAACATAGATACTAGGACCTCAAATTACTTTATAAACCTTTCTATAATAACCATTCACGAGTGACAAATAGAAAAGCGAAAACAATTAAAAGAAAAGTGCGTTTTCGACGGTTATGAAGCAGCTTAAAATCTTCGACACCCTCCTAAGAGATGGTTGTCAGAGTGCAGATGTCAATCTTTCTATCCAGGATAAAATAGAACTAGCTAAATCCATGGACGGTTTCGGAATCGACTACATCGAGCTCGGATGGCCTGCAGCAAACAAGAAAGAAATGGAAACGTTTCATGAAGCAGCCAAGCTCTCCTTGAATCACGCCACCATTGTCGCGTTTGGAAGTACCCGAAAAAAAGATATTCTAGCTGCAGAAGACTCAAACCTCCAAGGGATTGTAAAGAGCAAAGCACGCGTTGCATGCATCTTCGGAAAAACATGGAAAGACCATATCGAAAAGCAGCTTTCTACAACTCCAGAGAAAAATCTAGAAGCTATTCGGGAAAGTATTGTATTTCTAAAAAGTGAGGGACTCGAAGTGTTCTACGATCTCGAGCATTTCTTTGATGGATATAAAGACGATAAAAAATACGCACTCGAATGTATCGAAGCAGCAGCAATTGCCGGTGCATCCTACATCATCCCCTGCGATACCAATGGCGGAACCCTCCCCGTAGAGGTTAAAACCATCCTGAGGGAAGTCTTTGCTTACTTGCGTGCGAAAAACCTAGAGGTCAAACTGGGAGCGCATTTCCATAACGATTCCGGTTTGGGAGTTGCAAATTCGCTTGTCGCTATTGAGGAGGGCGTAGAGATGATTCAAGGCACCATCAATGGCCTAGGCGAAAGAACCGGAAATGCAGACCTCTGCCAGATTCTCCCCAACCTCCTCCTTAAAATGAAAACCGAGCTCCCAGAAATACAGCTAGCAAACCTAACTGCCCTGAGCGAAAAAGTAGATACCTTAGCCAATTTAAAACAAGATCCCAAGCGGCCGTTCCTTGGAAAAAACGCATTTAGTCATAAGGGCGGCATCCATGTAGATGCAATCAACAAAGGAGCATCCTACGAACACATCGATCCTGCAAAGGTAGGAAACAAAAGAGACATTGTGCTAAGTGACCTTGGCGGAAAGGCAAATATCCTGGAAGTACTTAAAAAATTCGGAGTCACCGTAGAGAAACACGATCCAAAAGTAAAGGAGATGCTCACTCTCGTAGAGGAAATGGAGAAACAAGGGTATGGTATGGGTACGCTCCCTGCAGAACAATATCTGCTAAAAGAGCGCCTAGAAATGAATGCCTCTCCTCTCGAGATACAAAGCTGGGAAATCCGATCAGAAGAAGGAGATATAGGGTATGCCGAATGTAGCATCAATGCGCGAGTAAATGGGAAAGAGAAAGCTGCCTCCTCCCACGTCTCAGGTGGACCCATCGATGCGGCTTTTCAAACAATGAATGAATTGGCGTTTCCCTTACTCAAATCCCCCATCCAACTAACCAATTTCAAAGTTGCAATAGTTAAAGACCCCTCCGAAAAGAGTGCTGTTCGCGTCTACGTAGAGTTCTCCTACCGAGGAGAAACCTTCGGAACCGTGGGAGTCTCGGCCAATATCCTAAAAGCAAGTATCGAGGCAATTGAGAAGGGATTCAATTTCTGTCTTCTTACCGCAAACTAAAATCAAGATCTCGTTCTTCGGACCATAAAACAAGGGTTTATAAAGTTCAGTTGTTTATAAACCCTTATAAAGGATACAGTCTACAGAGACTTAAAAAGTCTTCTTAGAAGATTTAAAGGCAGATTAGGAGGGTATACCATGAAAAAAGCGACAAAAAAGCAGGAAACCACCAAAGTCACTAAAAAACCAAAGAGAGACATCAAAGTAGTTAATATTGTAGTTAGTACTTCCCTAAACCACGAAATTCCGCTTGAAAAGATGGCTGCTACGCTATCTAACACTGAATACAACCCAGAACAATTCCCAGGACTTGTAATTAGAATTAAAGAGCCCAAAACCAGCGCCTTAATCTTCAGCTCTGGAAAGGTGGTGTGTACTGGTGCAAGAACCATGGAAAACGTGCATCTCTCCATCAAGAAGATAATCAAGAGCCTGGAAAAAATAAATATCAAAATTTCAATCGAACCAGAAGTAAAAATCCAGAATATTGTGGCTTCGGGGTCCGTAGGAATGGATCTCAACCTCAATGTGCTAGCCATGAAGTTAGAAAATACCGAATACGAACCAGAACAGTTCCCTGGATTGGTATACAAACTTGAAGAGGCAAAAGCAACGTTCCTGTTGTTTAGTAACGGAAAGATTGTTTGTACTGGAACAAAGTCAGAAGCAGAAGTACATTCAGCACTAGAAAAGTTGATTGTAAACCTGAAAAAAGTAAAAGCATAATCATATATATATCAAAGGCAACAAATATTCGAACATAGATATTGTCTTTGTTTATTAGGAAAAGCAAACAAAAGTTCGATAATTATTTGCTTTGAGTATAATTCGTGAGGCGACTACTGTGGGGGAAGTAGATGGTCCTGTCCTTGAAGAAGAACCAAAGGGGGCAGAGTCCGTTGAGAAATTTAGAGAGTACATCGAAAAAAATCACCTAGCTACGTTGAACGCTAATCTCCGACGCGAGCAACATGTTCTCAGCCTTGATTTTAAACAGGTAAGCGTTTTTGATGTCGATCTTGCTGCGCGTATCTTGGATCAGCCAGAGGAAATGATCAAGGCTGCCGAACTTGCCATCACCTATTTCGATCTTGAAGGAAATCCAGACGTACGCATCAGATTCGAAAATCTTCCCGAAAGCCAGGAACTACTCATTAGAGAAATTAGAAGTAAGCATTTAGGGAAACTCTATTACATGGAGGGCGTCGTACGACAAAAATCTGACGTCCGACCACAAGTTACCTCCGCTAAATTCGAATGTCCGTCGTGTGGAAACGTTATTTCGGTTCTTCAACTAGAATCACAATTCAAAGAACCAACCCGCTGTGGCTGCGGCCGAAAAGGCAAGTTTAAGTTGCTATCAAAAGAGCTCGTTGACGCCCAAGGCATAACGCTAGAAGAATCCTCCGAATCTCTCGAAGGAGGAGAACAACCCAAACGAATGCAGGTGTTCCTGAAAGACGATCTCGTCTCGCCCATGTCAGAGCGCAAAACCGCACCTGGTGCAAAAATTCTCGTAACGGGAACCATCAAGGAGATCCCCATCACCTTACGAACAGGAGCAACCTCGACTCGTTTCGATCTTCTCATCGAAGCTAACAACGTCGAGGCGGTTGAAGAAACGTTTCTGGATGTCGCAATTACGCCGGAAGAAGAACAAGCAATCAAAGACATCGCAGCCGATCCGAATTCGATTGTCCGTCTTGTAAGCTCTGTGGCTCCCTCCATTTTCGGTCACGACCTCATCAAAGAAGCCATTCTTCTCCAAATGGTCGGCGGAGTCCACAAAGAACGAAAAGATGGAGTCAAAAGCCGTGGAGACATGCACGTACTCCTTATTGGAGATCCAGGGTCCGGTAAATCTGCGCTACTCAAAAGAGCCAACACCATTGCACCAAAAGCAAGATATGTTTCAGGTAAGGGTGTGTCGGCTGCCGGATTAACCGCCACCGTCGTCCGAGACGAATTCCTGCGTGGTTGGTCGTTGGAAGCAGGAGCCATGGTCCTCGCATCTAATGGTCTCTGTGCCATCGACGAGATGGACAAAATGACTGATGAAGACCGATCCGCAATGCACGAGGCAATGGAAAATCAAACCGTGAGTATTTCCAAGGCCAATATCCAGGCAACGCTCCTTGCACGTACCACCGTACTCGCCGCAGCAAATCCAAAGTATGGTCGCTTCGATCCCTATGGGATCATCGCAGAGCAAATCGATCTCCCTCCGGCGCTCATCAACCGTTTCGATCTCATCTTCACTATCAAAGACATCCCGGATAGAGCTAAAGACGATAAACTAGCATCACACATGCTTAAGCTCCACCAAAAACCTCAAGAAGTGCAACAAGACATCGATACCGACCTACTGAAGAAATTTATCGCCTATGCGAAACAAAAGGTAAGTCCAAAACTCACCAACACAGCAATTGAAGAAATAAAAGGATACTATCTCAAAATGCGTTCAAGTGGCAGCGCCGAAGAAGGTATTAAAACAATTCCTATCTCTCCACGTCAGCTCGAAGGCCTCGTCCGAATGAGCGAAGCCAATGCGCGCCTCCGTCTTTCAGAAGAAGTCGAAAAAGAAGACGCAAAGAAAGCAATCGCCATTCTCGAACATTCACTCATGGATGTAGGGTTCGATAAGGAAACGGGGAAAATTGATATCGATCGAATCGCTACCGGCGTTTCTGCGTCTTCCAGAAACAGCATCATGGTGGTCAAGGAAATCATTAATGCGCTAGAAGAAAAAGTAGGTAAAACCGTTCCCATAGACGATATTATGGGTGAGGCCAAAAAAAGAGGCCTAGCGCAAGACAAAGTAGAAGAAGTCATTGAAAAGTTAAAACGATCAGGAGACATATTTGAACCAAAACAAGGGAGTATAAATCGATTATGACAGAAACAAAAACAATTCAGAAAAGACAGATAGCATGGAAGGTACGCATTAACGAACTCCTTGATGGAGAATATATTAAAGAAGAGGGAGAGTGGCAACCCAACTACATCCTGCACAACACTAAAAAAATAGCACGTGCCAATATCCTGGGAGTAGTCATCGGAAAGGAAGATTCACAATTCGGTAGCTTACGTATTGATGACGGCTCCGGCCAAATTGTGGTAAGAAGTTTTGAAAATAATCCTGGATTACAGTCCTCACAAACCGGCTCATTGGTCTTAGTTGTAGGCCGCCCCAGAGAATATCTACAAGAACGCTATCTCGTAGCAGAAATCGTTCGAGAATTAAACGACAAAACTTGGTTCGAGATCAGAAAAAAGGAGACGAACGGTCAAGCACCAACTAGTACAGAAGCACCGGCAACGGTCCCAGTCGTGGAAACAGGCCCTGCTCCGACTCCCGCTAGCTCAGCTGCATCTTCTCCAGCTACCTCCCCGCAACCTGCGCCAACACCCCCTGCCACAACAGAAGTAGATCCAGAAGTCATCTGCACATTAATCAAAGAAAAAGATGATGGTTCAGGAGCGGACCTGCAGGAAATTGTCGAACACCTCCAGCGTCCAGATGCCGAGGACATCGTTAAAAGAATGCTAGCCCAAGGAGATCTTTTCGAAGTCCAACCAGGAAAAATTAAGGTCTTAGAATAAAACAGGAGTAATAAATGCCTCGATCAATGCGGCACCAAATAAAATGGCAATCGCCAGGACAATCAGATCGCTCGCATCCACAACCACAGCATTAAACCGTTTAGAGGTAAAATCGTGACGAATAACTGCGATCGAGATAATACCTGCCGCCAAACCCCCAACAAAATACGCTAATATTTCTGGAATTCCGTGGATAAAATAACGCAATAACCCTAGGGAAGTAATCTCAAAGTACTGAAAAATACCTGCATCTGCAGTAAGGTTCGACCGAATAAAATTTCCAATTGCGGTTCCAATAACCGAGGCATTCCAGGTTAGAATAAAGATTGCTCCAGAACCGTACAAAAAGGAAAAAATCAGACAGAAGATCAACACTTTCAAATTATTAAAAAAGATTCTCGAAAAAAAAGCAGCTGAATTAACTGCGGCCCCCGTTACCTGGGTATTGACGTCAGCAATCGTCTGTGTCTGAACCGCAAACAGCTGCAAAGTGATGTCTGCAGGCAGCACCACATACCAAAACGTAAATGCTAATGTCGCGCCCAAGAAAAGAAACACGAAAAAAGACAGCGCCTTGCCATGCTCCTTCAATAAATACGATTCAGAATATCCTTGCATGTCTTTCTCCTCTTCCAACAATAACGTAGAGTACATTAACGGAACGGCCGCCAACACCGTAAGGAATACCATCACCAACGACGCATGCGATTTAAAAATCCACAAAGAAAGCCACATAGCAACAGAAGTATACAGAAAGCCCATAAAAAAAAGCTTCCGCGGCTTGCGCTCAGCAGCTTTAGCACTAAACAAAGACTCCAGGACCATACGCCAATTATCTAAAACCGACTATATATAGCTTTTGCTTCTAGAACCAACTTCCAAGTCCGACTTGTTTGTCCGGCTCCCTTCCAAAGACACCTTCGACCCTACGCTTAACTAAATCCAAACTCTGTTGCATATAAGCATCCAGATTGTAGCGCGTAGCCAAACTAATCGCCGGCTCCAAATACTTCACTATAGATCCTTGAGAAATTGTAAAAATAATCGTCCCGTGACATTCTGTGCATCTTCCAATCAGTGGCGGACGCCGATATTTAGTATTGCAGTTGCTACATCTAAACTGCTGCTGTGAAAACTTTCGCAGGTTGCCCTTAATGTCTCGTATAAAGTGTTTATCAATCACCAGTCTCGCCACGTCTGCCTCGTCCACGGCACGGATTCGGTCCGCGAGATCCATCTGCCCCTGTAACTTTTCCTGCATCGAGGGCAACGTTTTATAGGCACTACACATCACTCCTTCGTTAATGTTTGAAATGCCGTGTGTAAATCCCATTCCCTCATACTGTGCGGGAGTATTGAGCCGCTTTCCAAGTTGCTCTATCTCTACTTCCCAGGGTCCCTTGTACGCAAGCGCCGCCTCGTAAAACGACAAAGGATACTTCCACACCACGTCCACATCAAAGACCATATCGTCTACTTCCGAAGGAATTACTCTGCTCGTCAACACCAACGAAGCATCCTGCGTTGCTCCTCGTGTGTTCGGAAGAAACTGCCGAGAAAAATTAAGAAGCGTGTCTAATAATAACGTAACCGATGCCTCGTCCCCATCACAATCCCTTCGTGTTGCCGCGTGCAACATCGGATGTGCTAGGAACCCTTGCGTTTTGGAAAATCCGACTATTCGCGCGACAACCGACGAAGAGGTGTGGGGAGCAAGCGCATTAACAAGGTGTCCTGCCAGGTCTTTCGTTGACTTGAGTTTGTAGAATGCCTTTACCCCATACAATTTTACCAACAAGTCATCCAGAAACTTCGTAGTTCTGAAGAGAATCTCGTCTGCACCCTCCTCCGGGCTTTCTGGACAGGCAGGAAGCACAATATCTTGCGGCTTCAATTCCAAAATCTGATTATCATCAACAAGCGGCTTCCCATAACAATCAAGCCCATAACCTAATTCTCGCAATCGCTCAACGCTTGTTCCGATTTCCAAGGGCTTAAAGTGAGTAATAACAAGCTGAGTCATATCATAGCGCGTCGTCCCATCCTTATTGACATACACATTGTGCTTTGCCCGCAAAATTCCTTTCGATAAGTGTTCGGGCGTGTGGTCTCGGTTCGAGGTCCCGCGCACCCCTTTTATCAAATCAGGAAGTACCTTTTCTTTCAAGTCCTTCCTCAACTTCTGAAATAAGTCTCTGATGGGGATCGTCGTCTTGTGATAGCTACTGTGATTGTCGCCCTGCTTCAACGTCATCGCCCCACTTGACCTATCCACAAATGCAGGAACGGTCGCAGTATTGCATCGCTCACACACCCCAAACAGCGCGGAACTTTTACACACACCACAATAATATGCCTTGAGTTCCGCAGTAATCTTGCCCTTCTCCATAGAGCTCTGAAAAGAACGTAATTTCCCCCCTTCATCTCCTACCGGGAACAGTACGTGCGGACTACCCGCCAATTTCCGCATCTTCGCCTTCTCCGGCCGCCCCATCCTCGCCCCAATAAAGACTCCTGATTTGTCCTGCTGTTGTATCGAGCACACCTCGTTGAGTAAATCCGTAGTAGTCTGTCCCTTGGTCTCCGATACTCCCGAAAACTTCTTCTGGTCACCATAAAAAAGCGCAACAAATACTGCCGCTTCGTCCCCCTCTAAAACAAGGTGTTCGTTCGCAATCGCCTTGTGCGGCACCCCAATCACCTCTAGCTGGGATTTAAAGGACTCCTCGTACGCAAAGACAATCCGGTGCCCTTCGCCTTCCGCAATAACTTTTCCTTTTTGTAGTGATCCAAGCAACGCAGTAAACTCCACAAACGAAAGTATGTTCCAGTGATATGTATGTCTTGGATGCAAACGCACCGAATACGTCTTGCACAATGCTAACGCCTGCTTTGCGGTAGGAAAAACAAAAAGGGGATCTGCGAAGAGCGACTTGACAAACGCGCCATCGATTCCACATTCCATTCCCACTGCCTCAAAATCCAGGGAACCGTGTTTCTTCTTAACCGAGAGCTCCAGCTCCTGAATCCACCACTCCTCGCAATACCCTGCGGGAATTAAGGTGTGTGCACGATTAAAAAAATCGCCATAATTAAACAATAAATCTCCCAAAAACAAAATCTTTGCCGTCTCCTTTGAGTGCTGCTTGGCCTCAGCCAAGGTGTGAAGCCGCCTCACCGTGCCGTCCTTTAATAACACGATCGGTCCCTCGATAGAATCACAACACGTCAGAGCAGCAGCCTTTCCCGGACGCTCAACCTTCAGCTGTGTTCCAACCGCAATATACTGATTCAGAATAAAAGACGTTGCGGGATGGATTGCTGCAGAAGAATATCC
>CAZBLF010000024.1:0-19179 GCA_964492935.1 uncultured Methanosarcinales archaeon | reverse complement strand
AAGGTATCCTCTCTAACTGCTTCAACAAATAATTATCTTCACCCTCAATCTCAGAATCAGGACTCGAAACAGGAGCTGCTACTTCAGCAGCCACAGCAGGAGTACTCGAACCTCCACCTGAACCAAAACCAATCTTACCTACTTCCTCTTTAAGCTTCAATTCAATAGTTGACATTTCCTCTTCATCCAACTGTTTTGGCGGCCATTCCAACTGAATGCCATCGCCTTCAGCCCTAGGAATAACTTGCACCATCGCGTGAGCAACCTTCTGACCAGCTGAAACACCATTCGTCATGAAGATGTTCGTTCCTTGCACTTTTAGCGTATCAAAAATAGCAGAACTAATGTTGTTTGCAACATTAAACATCTTTCCCACCAGATGATTCGGAACCTGCTCCAAAATAGGAATATGCTGCTTAGGAATGATAAACACATGACCTGGAGCTGCACCATTCAAATCCAAAATAGCCAGAACATCATCATCCTCATAGATAGAGTGAGCTGGAACTCTGCCAGAGATGATTTCACACAAAACACATTGCGGTTCATCCATTGCCTAACATCCTTGATATATCGTCAAGGTCTACCCCTTCCTCGTTATCATCAGATTCGTCTTGCTCATTAGAATCATCAGGTTCCTCTTCCTCTGGCTCATCATCAGCTTCCTCAACCGGCTGACTAGGAATCTCTCTTTCATGATCAATCTCAATTTCCGGCGGCTCCTCAATATCTGGCTCCTCAGTCTCAGCAGCCTGCCTCTCCGCTACAGGAGCCTTCTGAACCGGCTGCAATCCAGGAACCTCATTTTTCTGACCCAAATGTGCAGCTAATTTCTTGCGTACAACCTCTAACTCTTCCTCTTTCATCTGCTTCTGAGGAACGTCAAACACCAATCCATCACCTTCCTGGCGTGGAATAACATGCACCATGAAGTGCTGCGCCTTCTGTCCAGCAGCAACCCCATTCTGAACAATAATATTAGTCCCCTGCACACCCAGAGAACGCAAACAAGCATTCGAAATCGTTTTCACAATCATAAACACGTTAGAAATCTCCTCACTAGAAAGCTGCGGCATAATCGCATAGTGCTCTTTCGGCAACACCAAAACATGCCCAGGATTAGCAGGATTAATATCCAAAATAGCCAATACCTTGTCATCCTCATAAATCTTCTTACTTTGCACCTTACCAGAAATAATATGACAAAAGATACACTGCTGTTTCTGAAACTCCCGTAATTCCTCAGGAGACATGTTCTTAATCTTCTCCTGCATCTCATCCATCTGTTCCTGAGACATCTGCTGCTGTTCAGCCATAACAGCATATTCAGAATCC
This sequence comes from uncultured Methanosarcinales archaeon, assembly GCA_964492935.1. Classification (GTDB taxonomy): domain Archaea; phylum Nanobdellota; class Nanobdellia; order Woesearchaeales; family JACPBV01; genus JAQBWB01. The sequence goes on along the minus strand of CAZBLF010000024.1, from coordinate 17,844 downwards.
AGATATATAAAGCTTTTCTAAGTAACCTTTAAAAAAAGACACACATCCATCAACCCATGCTCATCGAATCATTTTCCGGTATTAGAGGCGTCTACAATAAAGACCTTACCCTAGAGATAACCAAAAAATACGCCTCTGCCTTCTTAGCACTCCTAAAACAAATCAATCCCAATCCACAAGTAGTCATCAGCACGGATCCCAGAGAATCAAGCAACGAAATAAAAGCAGCATTCGCAACCATCCTACCGAACATCATCGACATCGGCACCCTACCCGTAGCCGCAGCGCAAGCAGCTGTAAAAAACTTCAACGCAGATGCAGGTATCATGATTACCGCCTCACACAACGAACCAGAATTCAACGGTTTCAAATTCCTTTCAAATGAAGGCTCCTTACTACATCCAAACGACATGAAACAATTAATAGAATTAGCACAACAACAAGAACCAAAAGAAATCAAAGCAAATCTACAAGACGAACACGAAGCTGCCCTAACTGCCTACATCTCCCACATCCAAGACCATCTCAACCTAGAAACCATCAGATCCTTCCAAGGCACCATCCTCATAGATCCCAACGGCGGCTGCGCCACACATCTCAAAGAAATCGCGCAACACTTCGAATTAACCTGCTTCAATTTCATTAATGATGAAGAAGGACAATTCAAACGAGCCATCGAACCCAATAAAGAATCGCTAGAGCCACTACAAGAGCACATCCAAAACAATCATTTCCTAGCCGGCCTAGACTGCGATGCAGATCGTGTTGAAATGCTACTAAAAGACGGCACCCTGGCCAACGGAAACCACATCCTTGCGATCATCGCGGACGATATGTTAACTGAACAGGCAACCATCATCACCAACGACGCAACCTCGCAAGTAGTGAGAGAAATCACCCATAAACACAAAGCACATCTCGTTGAAGTGGAGGTAGGAGAAATAAATGTAGTAGAAGCCATGAAAGAACATCAAGCAATCTTAGGGGGAGAGGGCAGCAACGGTGGAATCATCCTACCTCCTGCAACTAGTAGAGACGGAATAACCACGCTATTAAAAGTAATAGAAATTCTAGCGAAAAACAACACCACGCTGGAAGACCTCATAAAAAAACTTCCACCATATTTCACAATCCAAAAGAAAATCAAAACCGAACATCCCATCCAGGTAAAAGACAAACTCAAAGATCATTGGAAGTCCCATCCAGTAAAAGAAACCGGAGACCTCAGTGGAGGATTAAAAATCCACATCGACGACCACACCTTCCTCTGGGCCAGAGCATCCAAAACAGAGAATAACTTACTAAGAATCATCGTAGACAGCAACAACGAAGAAACACTAAATCAAATTCTAGAAGAAGTCAATACACTAATCGAATAATCCTCAACAACAACCTTTAAAACCAACCTCCAGATTTCTAAACGAATGCAAGCAATCGAAATCAAGAACCTGAAGAAGGACTACAAGGATGAACAAGCAGTCAAAGACATGGACTTCTACATCCAAGAGGGAGATTTCTTCGGATTCATTGGACCGAATGGTGCCGGCAAGACAACAACAATACAATGCATCATGGGATTATTAAAATTCGAAGGATCAATAAACATTTTCGGAAATGATAATGTAAAAGACTACATCGAAGCACGAAAATTAATAGGATTCTCGCCACAGGAAGAAAATCTCGACCCATTCCTCAACGTAGAGCAAGCATTACACTTCACCGCGGGCTACTACGGACTAAAAAGAGAGAAAATAAAAGAAAGAGTAGAATTAATGCTCAAAGACTTCGGTCTAGAAAAACACAGAAAAAAGAACACACGAGCACTATCTGGAGGAATGAAACGAAGATTACTATTAGCAAGATCCCTAGTCCACGATCCAAAAATCTTAATTTTAGACGAACCAACAGCAGCCATGGACGTAGAGCTAAGACAAGACTTCTGGAAATTGATGAAGAGAATCAACAAAGAAGGCAAAACAATCATGCTAACCTCTCACTATATCGAAGAAGTCGAGCAACTCTGCAACACCATCTGCATCGTGAATGAAGGAAAAATCCTAGCGATGGACAAAAAAGAAACCATCATGCAAGACCTCTCCAATCAGGAACTCAAAATAAAATCAAACAAACCCGTTCCCAAGGACCTCATTAAAGTAGAAGCCTGCAAAATGATTCACGACAACACCACAACTTTGGTAGTAGGAAAAGACATCCGAAAAAAAGCAAACGACATCATCAAAACCATAGAAAAGGCAGGAATCAAAATAGAAGAAATCGACATCAAAAACGAATCACTAGAAAAAGTATTCCTGAGAATCACCAAAAATGAGTAGAACCAGCTTTGCATATATAGTAAAACGCGAACTCTATAGATTGTACACCACCCTTTCCCAATCACTCTTTCCTCCAATCATTTCATCACTTCTCTTCCTAACCATCTTCAATTTCGTGCTTAAAGACAAATCAACCATCGGAGCTCCCTTCACAGAATTCCTCGTTCCTGGATTAATCATGATGGCCGTCATCAATTCATCATTCACCTCGACCTCATTTTCATTATTCCTGTCAAAGTGGACCAAACAGATTCAATTAATCTTAACCACTCCCACAAGCTACCTAGAACTCGTCTCAGCCTATCTCGTAGGCGCAACCCTAAGAAGTCTTCTAGTATCAATCGGAATTTTCCTAGTAACACTGCTCTTTGTAGTCCCCTCAGTAGCACATCTCTGGGCACTCCTCTACTACTTCATCCTAGCCTGCATGCTCTTCGGCTCAATCGGTATCATCCTTGCATTAAAAGCAGAAACCTTCGAACATCTCGGTGTAGTCACCACCTTCTTTCTAACACCCCTAACCATGTTAGGCGGCGTCTTCTACAGCATCAAAGATCTCCCCATTTGGTTCCAGAAAATAACACTCCTAAACCCCGTCTTCTATTTCGTAGATGGCTTCAGATATGGCTTATTAGGAGTAACTGACGGCCCCTTAGGAATCGGAATGGCAGTCACCTTCATCCTAACCGCAACAACCGTAGCAGTAGTAGTATACCTCATGAAGATCGGTTGGAAAGTAAGATACTAAGAATAAAACTTCTTCGCCCAACTCAAAGTTAACGTAGAAAGCACAAAAGCTAATGCAGGAATCAAAGAATTCACATACGGCTTAGGCAATCCATTCACCAACATAAACACCACAATAAAAACATACGTCAGCCCAAAGACAACACCTTTACGAGCAAAAGAAGTCTCCCACGCCTTATCCTTCTCAACCTGTAAATTACGCTTTTTAATAGCCTCAACATCATTAGAAAGTGAATTTAAAGTGGCCATACCTACAAAAAGTACTCACTCCTTTTAAGAGTTCCTACACTTCATATCGTGTAAACCTATGGTTGGGTGCACCAAACTTTTCCTTACCTACTCTAGAAAAGAAAGGAAGCGAAGGATCATTTGCTGTAAGAGCATAAGTCGCAAAAGCAACATGGGGATCATTCTCATCATACACAAGCTCATTGCTCCCCTTCATAAAAGCCAACGTAAATCTCCCCACATCATCAGCATGAGTAAACTGAGTCTGCCCTTTCCCCGCACTCTCTAGTTTATCCCACTCGACTACAGGCAAGGGTCTCCAATACTCAACAACTTTCCCAAAAATATGTAAATTCGGATGATCACGATGGTATCTATAGCATGCACCCTCTGTCAACGCAACCTGTTCTCTTTTTGAGAGAGCATACGGCCCAGCCTGATGAAAAGATCCAGAACTCACCTGCATAAAGTGAAGGTCTTTGCGCTCGCCCTCATTCTGTGTATCATAGACATACTTCACCGCCTCGAGCATCTGATAGGTAAGAAGAGGGTTCTGTTGTAACGATCTATTATACCAATCTGTAGCATGTTCATGGTAGTACACCGGATGAACATTACCATATTCATCCAAACGTACACTTTCATCGCCCACCGGAGCAAAAGGATAGAAAATGATGCCTCCAGGATCCACCTTTCGTAACAGATCTACTAAGGGAGACTGCTCATTAGGCTCCCAATCAGAATTCTCACTATGAATCTCAATTCCTGGGGCAAGTATATCAACAACACTTGAAGGATAATCCGGATGACGGCTCATCTCATTTTTATCCACAAGAAATAAGGGTAGTTCGCCGCTGGCTAAATGTTCCTTCCGATGAACATCGATCAACATATCAGCAACCCCTCCAACACCCACAAGCATCAAAGGGTTCTTTTCAGAAAACATACCTCCCCTACTCATTACCCGTACTTAAGTATTATGACGATGGAAAACTATTAATAGAGGAGATAAATCAAATCTGAAATGTTCAACCGAGCACCAATTCTTATGTCTCCTATATCTTAGAAGTACTTTTCAAATTCAACTTAAATCCAGATTGTAACGCATCCTCATCATCAATATCGAAAATCGCAGAGATGTTAGAGGACATCTTCTCCAAAAGCGTTACCTTAGTCCTCTTACGGTTCTTCGTCATATAAAGCAACTTGTTAACCTCCATCGAAAGTGTAAAGGCAGCAGGATATTTCTGCGATAACCACTGCAAAATAAATCCGCCTGAATAAGGAACATTCAACGAAACAGGATTATATCCAAGATTATTCAACTTCCGCTGCATCGAACGAACAACCGGCATGTAAAAAGGAGGAATATATTTCGTACCAAAACTCATTTGAGGTCTACCTTTAGCATCCTTCATCGAGTGACCATCAAAGATAATGTTAAACTTATACGCATCAATCAACTTATCCAACGTAAAATAAAATTCCTCATATCCCTCTATCAACCAATTCCGCTGCGCAATCGATAATTCCTCCTTCCACACCTGTTTAATCCACCGTTCAGACTTGTTAGCATAAATTCTTCTATCCGGACCTCTGTTATAGTCACAAGCAAAACGCGAAGCCTTATTGTCTATCCAAATCCCGCCTTTATCCAAAACCAGAGGACCATAAATCTTGTGCGTATCAATATCCTCATCCAACAACCGCTTTTCACGCGTAATAGCAAGCTTATCCTCAATATCTCGACGAATCCACGTCCCAGAGTGAATCGTCAACAACAACACATTAAACTGGTTCTGCTGATGGTTATCATACACAATAATTCCTCGTTTAGTAACCGTCAACTTCAACGACTCACGCAACTCCTCATAATTATTGTACACCCATTCCAAATCCTGCTTCACCATCTTGTACAAGTCTCGATCGATAAAGAAATTCTTAAAATACAAGGTATTACGATCCCGATGCAACTCGTGCAAATTCCCAGTAATAATGCTTCCCAACACCTTATAATTCTTCAGAATACTAACGAAATTCAGATACGGATCGTCCTCAATCCGACGAGTCAATTTCTCCAACAACTGAAAAATCAAGAATCTCCGAGACAAATTAATCTGTATCCCAGACGAAGTAGGATTAATTAAAATCGGGCTTATTTGTGCAAGTACTTTCTTAGGAGAAATCTTCTCAAAAAAATCCTTAAATTTGACCATGATAAAACTAAATTACGAGAAAGGAACTTTATATAGTTTGTGATAAAGCAAAAACTTACTCATTAACCATTCTCCAGTAGCAAATAAACATACATTTATAAAGTCAAAAGCAGAACCAGATACAGAAAGTCCCAAGACAAAAATGAGCAAAAAAACACGAAGAAAACCAAGAAAGAGAGAGAAAGCTCCTAGTGTCCCTCTGCAAGAACCATCAACAAGTGAAGTACCTCAACGAGAAGAAAGTCCCAGTCGAAGAAGATTCCTTAAACTATCAGCAACGGGATCCCTACTCACTGCAGGAGGGCTAGCATATTGGCTAATGCCAAAGACCCCCGACCCATGGCCATTTCTGACACACCAAGCCGATTTTATAGAAAATCTACAAACTGAGGATGCAGAAAAAAGGTATCCCCTATTAGGTCCTTCTATCCCGTTCCAGAGAATGAATGCAGAGGAGAATAACCCATTAAGCACAATGCATCAGGTTGTAACAGAACACATGATTCAATCAGGGTTCAGTGAACAAGACTACGAAATCAGGAAGTATCTATCCTATAGAGGCTTACCCCTTTCTTCAAAGGTGAAAGACGAATCTCTAAAATACATCGATCAAGCCATTGAGTTTCTATATAGCAAAATCCAGGGACTACCCGATTCCGACCTATCGATAATCCCAGTCACAAGAAATGGCAAATACCAATCGCGTAAAAAGGACAACATCTTTGTTGTTGATGGATTCTACGGCATATTTTCGTTAGAGGTGATAATGAACGAAGCAGTATATGCAAATGCTAGCGCATTTGGAGTACGGGAAGACACGGGGGGGGCAAATCTCACTAAGTATGATCCAAAGACGCATAAACCGCTAATCGGCAACATGATACTCGGTGCTTCACAATTTCTGATCCACACCCCATTCTCAGAAATTATTCCTCACAGGATGGGGGAAGACTTCGAAGACAATTACCTCGAGCTCGTGGGGGCAGGATATGATTATACTACAGCAATAGAGACTTTCTCAGAAGGGTTATCAGTAGTACTGGCAGCTGAGTTAGGCGTCAAACTAGGCATCAGAAATATGCATGAGTTAACCGATGAAACGTATGCACTATATGATAGAAGAAGTAAATACCAGCATGTTAAAACAAAGAGCGTACCATGGATAAAAACACATGGAGTCCAAAGAGCGTATGACCTCTGGATGCAAAGTCCCGCCGAATTTATGAAAGCCATTGGAGTAGAACCAGAAACATCACAACCTCCAAAAGAACTCTCCAAAATCCCAGCCTAAACTACTTCCGAGCAACCAACGGAGCAACTTTCATCGCAATAACATCTTCTACCAACCGCTCATAGTCCTTGGCACCCTTACTCCCCTTCGCATGAGCAAAAATAGATTTACCAAATTTAGGAGCCTCTTTAACCTTGGCAGTATAATGAATCGGATACGTCACCCGCTCATAATACAAATTCTGCAATTCAGCTAAAGTATCCTTACAAATATTACTTCTTTTATCGTAAAGCGTAGGAACAATCTTCGTAATCTTCAATTTATGGCCATATTCATTATTAATCGAATTAACGACCGATTCCATCTTCTTCAACGTCTCAATACCGAGGAAATCAGTCGATACCGGAACCACCAACTCCTGTGCAAACGCCAAAGCATTCTTCGTCAATAACGTCAAAGCAGGAGCCAAATCCAAAATAATAAAGTCATATCCCGTCAATTTCTTCATACGATCGGTCAAAGCAGTATCGCCGTCCATATTCTGAGCCAAAATCTGCTCAACCTGCAATAAACTCTCTTTAGCAGCAATCACATCCAAATTCTTACCCAAATTAACAATACATTGCTGCAATGGCTGCTCGTCCATCATCGAATCATAAATAGTATAGTCCGGCTTCACCCGTAACGACAGATCCACACTTCCCTGCGGGTCTAAGTCAATCAACAACACCTTCTTTTCAGCTCGAGCAAGTCCTGAAGCCAAATTAACCGCAGTTGTAGTTTTACCTACGCCGCCCTTGATAGAAAAAACTGATATCGTTCTCATTGAAATCCCATAAATAAGCAAAAACTCCTGGATTATAAAGCTTACGGAATTTGAATAACTAGGTTCGAAAGGTTGTATTTAAGAAGACTGCTGTTCCATCGCAATGGTCTCCTGAACAATCGCTATATTCCCTATAGCTGCCAAAATCCCGTACACCGAAAGATCTGATTGATCAGTAACATGATCCAAGAGCGGTTTTGTTATACTATTCTCCAACAATCCACTAAACTGCATTCCGGGGACATTCAGATTAGATTTATCATCCTGCTTCGAATGAACTCGCATAAAACCCCCTACAACCTTGCCCCCTGCACAATACACTACGGGTTCAGCAGGCAAACATGCAACCTTGTAAATCGTCTGAAGGCCTTCCTGTAGAACAACTTCCTCAACCGGCCATTGATATTTACCAAAACGCAATTTTCTTCGGGTACTGCTATTCAAGTTAAGAACCTCCTTTCCACTAGAGACGGAATACACACTTCGCCCTTCAGCACCAGAGTTAGACTTGATAAAAACATACGGCTTCTGTTGAGTGATACCTGCCTTCTTGTAACGTAGAGTGATGCGTTTAAGCAAAGCATCAGTAGCATCGGCAATGCGCTGCAAAGAATCATTACTCCTGTAATCGATCCCACTCACCACATCCCATTCGGTCTTCAAGAGCCAGGGGTCAATACCAATATGCTTTGCAAAAGAGTCCACAAGAGTGTCATAGAGCCGATAATGATCACTCTTCTTTCGAAAAGCCCATCCAATCGCTGCAGAGGGATAAAGAGGCTGGTCTAACCCAATTAACACCGGATCATCAGCAGTCAAAAAAGGATGGTTTAAGAGTAAAAAACCATCAGAAAATGACTGAGTCCTAAGTGTATCTCCACTTCGAGTAATTTTTTCAATTGAGAGCATATGGCCGCCTGCATCCTCAACCTCGCGAGCAGCATCGCTACCCTCCCAAAAAGTGCCGACCGTCACCTGAAACCCTGCCTTCGTAAGCAAAGTTTTCAATGCACAAATATGACTTACATAGAACGCATTACGTGTTGATGGTTCGCTAATCAAGAGAAGGGATTTGCCACGATACAGCTTGCCAATATACTGCTTAAAAGCCTGGATAGCCTTCCCTTTTGCTACCCCTCCAATATTGTTAAAGCCGGAAGGATAACAGTTTGCATCGATGGATGCAGCCTTAAACCCTGCATCCCGCACATCAAAGGAAGAATAAATAGGCAGAAGATAACCTTGCTTCTTAAGCGAATCTCTCTCTCTCGAAAGCCACTCCCGTACCTCTTTCGTCTTTCCCTGGAGTCTTTCCTGCAGTTTCGCAATCATATACAACAGCTCTTCCAGACACTTAAATACTTTTTCCTTGATGAAAAAATAAAGTTTGTAAGAAACAAAGAACCGAATATATAGAATGACATCACCACCCTATGAGGAATCACAGTCTTCACTCCAGAGATATGAAAATACCTGATTACAGTCGAAAAACCATTGTTTTCTCTACAACAACAGAATAGAGTTAACAACCTATATCTTTTAATCCATATATTACACTATAACAATCTTTATATACAAGATTCTCGGAAATCAGTACCATATGTTGATTAAGAATTTAAAAAAAACACAAGATACGGTGTTTCTAAGCCATATTTCAAAAAAATGCTTATAAATTATAATAAACCCATATATTGTAGTAAAATTCAAAAAGAACACAACATATTGTGAAAAACGATGAAATGCCCCTACTGCTCAAGCACCGAACACCGCGTCACCGATAAAAGAGAAACTCCCAATGACATGGTAACAAAGCGCAGACGGGAATGCAGCAAGTGCAGCAAACGCTTCACCACCTACGAACAAGTCGAAGATCTAGAGCTCTTCATCATCAAGAAAGATGGCTCAAGAGATCCGTTTGACTCCAACAAAATACGACGAGGAATCATCAGAGCCTGCGAGAAAAGACCAATCAGCATCGAAAAAATCAACGACCTCATGCATGAAATCGAAGCTGAACTGAGAAAGCAAGATTCTAACGAGATTGAAAGCACCCTAGTCGGCCAAATCGCAATGGAAAAACTCTTACACCTCGACAAAGTAGCATATATCCGGTTTGCATCAGTATATCGAGATTTCAGACATTTACGATCTTTTGAAAAAGAAATACAAGCAGTAGCGAAGGTGAAATAACGAATGGCAGAAGCAGTACACTTAATGATAACGAAGAGAAATGGAGAGGTAGTCCCTTTCGACCCCATCAAAGTAGAAAATGCAGTAAAAAAAGCAGTAAAAGCAGCCGGAAAAGAAATACAGCAAGCTGAATTCGAATCCATCATCGACGATGTCAAGCAAGAAATTGAACAACGCTTCGTAGATTTCTTCCCCAATGTTGAAAATATCCAGGATGTTGTAGAAAAACATCTCGTAAAGTCAGGCCACTACGAAATTGCAAAGGAATACATCCTCTATCGAGCAAAACGCCAAGACGCTAGATCTGTAGAACGCGACCAAAACGTAGAAAAAGCGCGCATGGGCAGATTAACCGTAAAAAAACGAGATGGTACCGCCGTATTATTCGATGCAAAAAAAATAGGAGGCACCATTGAACGCCTCGCCAGCAACCTACCCGGCATCCAACCAGAACTCATCCAAAAAGAGCTCCTCAAAAACATCTTTGACGGAATCACCACTGAGGAAATCGGCAAAGCACTAGTCCTAGCAACCATCTCCTATATCGAAAAAGATCCCGACTACGATTATCTTTCTGCACACATGTTCCTCCAGGACCTCTATAAAGAAGTAATCGGCGAATCCGTTGAGGAAGAAACCTTCGCATTCGGCTATCGCGACGCATTTGTAAAGTCAATCAAAGAGGCAGTAGAAGAAAACCTACTCAATCCAAAAATGTTGGACTTCGACCTTGAAAAACTCTCCTATGGACTCAAAATCGAGCGAGATCTCGTGTTCAAGTACATCGGCATCCAAACACTCTATGAACGCTACTTCATCAAAACGCAGGAAAAACGTCTCGAACTACCTCAATCCTTCTGGATGCGTGTAGCCATGGGGCTTTCACTGAATGAACCCGATAAAGAAAAGAGAGCGCTAGAATTTTACGACGTCCTTTCTTCACTAAAGTTCGTAAATTCGACACCAACTCTCTTCCACGCAGGCCTAACACACCCACAATTAAGTTCCTGTTATCTAACCACCGTAAAAGACGATCTCTCCCACATTTTCAAATGTCTAGGCGACAATGCCCAATTATCAAAGTGGTCCGGCGGTCTCGGTAACGATTGGAGCAGCATTCGCGGTACCGGCTCCTGGATTGGATCAACAAATGTAGAATCACAAGGCGTCATTCCCTTCCTTAAAATTGCAAACGACGTCACCATGGCCATCAATAGGTCTGGTAAACGACGTGGAGCGACGTGCGCCTACCTCGAAACCTGGCATCTTGACATCGAAGATTTTCTTGACCTCAGAAGAAACACCGGTGATGATAGAAGAAGAACTCACGACATGAACACCGCAAACTGGATTCCCGATCTCTTCATGAAGCGTATCATCAATGAAGAAAATTGGACCTTATTTTCACCAGACGAAGTTCCCGAACTCCATCAGTTATATGGACGTGCCTTCGAGAAAAAATACATCGAATACGAACAAAAAGCAGAAAATGGTCAGATGCGCAAGCACAAAACCATCCCCGCAAAGAAAATGTGGAGAAAGATGATTTCACGTCTGTTCGAAACCGGCCATCCCTGGATTACGTTCAAGGATCCCTGCAATATCAGATCACCACAAGATCATGTCGGAGTAGTCCACAGTAGCAATCTCTGTACCGAAATCACCCTAAACACCTCGGAGACCGAAACCGCAGTCTGCAATCTAGGAAGCGTCAATCTTGGCATCCACGTTCACGAAGGAAAACTAGATGATGAATTATTATCAAAAACTATTAAGACAGCCATGCGCATGCTCGATAACGTCATCGACCTCAACTTCTATCCTACGGATGAAGCTAAAAACAGCAACATGAAACACCGACCAGTAGGATTAGGAGTAATGGGATTCCAAGACGCACTCTTCAAATTAGACATCCCCTTCGCCTCAAAGGCTGCAGTAGAATTTGCAGATAGAACCATGGAAAAGGTCTCCTATAATGCAATTCTAGGATCAACAACCCTTGCGAAGGAACGAGGAGCCTACGAATCCTTCAAAGGCTCAAAATGGGACCGCAATCTACTCCCTGTAGATACCATAGACCTTCTAGAGGAAGAGCGCGGCATGAAAATCGAAGTGAACAGAGACGCACGTCTTGACTGGGCACCGGTACGTGACCACATCAAACAACACGGAATGCGCAATAGCAACACCATGGCCATCGCCCCTACCGCGACCATCGCAAATATCTCTGGCTGTTTCCCTTGCATCGAACCCATCTACAAAAATATGTATGTAAAAGCAAATATTTCCGGGGAATTCACCGTAGTAAACAGTTATCTCATTGAAGACCTTAAGAAAGCAGAGCTCTGGAATGAGGAAATGCTTGAACAGCTCAAGTACTATGATGGAAATGTAAATCTAATCCCAAGCATACCACAAACGCTCAAAGACAAATACCAGGAAGCCTTCGAAATAGATGCACTACACTGTATCGACATGACCGCAGTCCGTACCAAATGGATCGACCAATCGCAATCACATAACGTGTTCATGAAAGGCACCTCCGGCTCAAAACTAAGCGAGACCTACATCCATGCCTGGAAAGCGGGATTAAAGACGACGTACTATCTCCGTTCACTAGCAGCCTCTCAAATAGAGAAATCAACGCTAGACGCACAAAAGTTCGGTTTCACGCAAAAGCGAGAATACCAGGAGCAAAACGGAGCTGCCGCACCTCCCGAAACAACTCCAGAGCTACAAAATGGACACCTCAATGGTGCAGCACCCAATGAAATGCCACAAAACCCTGCGCCACCCGCAACCGAGGTCTCATCATCGAACGTCTGCAGCATCATGGATCCGGACTGTGAAGCCTGTCAGTGATTCTCTATACGATTACCCTATATTCCAGAATATAAAAGCATAAAAAACAATAAGCGTTAACAAGTCGAATGGTAATTATAAACAACTCATCCACCGATCCAAACAAGATTCTTCCTATGACCTACATGTGGGCGCGCCAACACTATAAAGATGGCGTTGCAAACAATTGGACGCCTGAAGAAGTCTCCATGCAGAAAGATGTCGAACAATGGAAATCTCCCAATGTTATCAACGATACCGAACGTAGAATGATTCTCTGGAATCTCGGCTTCTTCTCAACCGCAGAATCTCTAACCGCTAATAACATAGTTCTAGCCGTCTATCGACACGTCACCAACCCAGAATGCAGGCAATATTTGCTGCGACAAGCCTATGAAGAAGCTATTCACACCGACACCTTCATCTACTGTTGTGATACATTAGGACTAGATCCAGAAGAAATCTACACCATGTACAATACCGTCCCCTCCATCAAAGAAAAGGACGACTTCGTTGTAGAATTAACTAAATCTATCTTCGAACCCACCTTTGAGACCACCGGGATTGATGAAATTAGAAAGTTTATCCACGATCTCATCGGCTACTATGTCATCATGGAAGGAATCTTCTTTTACGCAGGATTCGCAATGATGCTCGCACTCAAACGTCAAAACAAAATGGTTGGCATCGGAGAGCAGTTCGAATATATCATGCGTGATGAATCTCTCCACCTAGCTTTTGGTTGCGACCTCATCAACACCATCAAGAAAGAAAACCCAGAAATCTGGACCAAAGAATTCCAGGACGAAATTGTCGCTTTAATCAAAAAAGCAGTAGAACTAGAGAAAAAGTACGCCCACGATGCGTGCCCTCAAGGATTACTAGGCATAAACGCCCAACAATTCTGCGACTACGTCGAACACATCGCCGATCGCAGGTTATTAAGAATCGATCTCCCCGTAGTCTACGGAAAAGAAAACCCTTTCCCTTGGATGTCCCAATCAACCGACCTATCCAAAGAAAAGAACTTCTTCGAAACCCGCGTAACCGAGTACCAGACCGCCGGTAATTTAGATTGGGATTAAGGGACTACAACATAACAATCCATATAAACGAACAACGCCTACCACATACATGCCCATAAAAATAGGAGTAACCGGCACCTTCTGCTCCGGCAAAGACACCTTTGCTAATTATCTCATCGAAAAGCACAACTTCATCCATCTTTCTCTTTCTGATATGCTTAGAGAAGTCCTAAAAAAGCAAGACATCCCCATCACCAGAGAAAATTTACAACGTGAAGGTACAAAATTAAGAGAAACCGAAGGAAATAATGCGCTTGCAAGAAGAGCATTAGAAGTAATGGATGATGATAAAAACTACATCATCTCCTCAATTCGCAATCCATTAGAAATCAAAGAACTCGGCCAAGCCAAAAACTTTACCCTTGCAGCAATCTTAGCACCACCAGAAATGCGCTTCGAACGAATGTCAGCGCGCGGCCGAAAAGAATCTGAACCCGAAACCTTTGAATTATTCCAGGAAGCAGAACAAAAGGAAATGGTTTCAGACAACGATTCCGGACAACAAATCCAGAAATGTATCGATATGTCGCAATTCTCAATCCAGAACGATTCCACCATCGAGGCATTCCACAAACTCATCGACGAAACCTATCCGAAAATCCACGAGGCAGCCGCACATCACCGTCCGCCGTGGGATGAATACTTCCTAGAGCTAGCAAAAACGGTAGGCACGCGAGGAACCTGCAATCGCGGGCGTGCAGGATGCATCATTGTAAAGAACAAAAGAATCATGACCACCGGTTACGTAGGATCACCACCCGGAATGGCCCACTGTGATGACGTAGGGCACTGGTTTAAGCAAACTATTCATGAGGATGGTTCAGTCACCCAACACTGCATTCGTACCATTCACGCCGAAGCAAACGCCATAGCGCAGGCCGCAAATTCAGGAGTAGACATTCATTCCGCAACCCTATACTGTAAAATGGAACCCTGCCTCGATTGCACCAAATTACTAATCTCAGCCGGAATAAAAAGAGTAGTCTGCGAGATGAAATACCATGCAGCCCAAGAAAGCCGTGAAATGCTAGAAGAAGCTGGCATCCTATTAGAAGTCATGCAAGATTCGATAGTAGAATACGCAGGACAGAAGAAGTTAGATTAGTTATTACTTATTAGTGGTTAATTACAGAAAGTCTTATAAAGGAAGTTTGAAAATCAATTCTTATGGCTAAAGACCTCCCCTTTGCCTGGAAAGCAGAGTATCAAGGAAATGTTTCTTATCTAATCGGTACCATGCACTATCCATCCGAGCCCGATAAATTATCTGCCCTACATCAGCTTATCGATGCCTCGAAAACAGTCTATGTTGAAAAAGGTAGTGATTTTACACTCCCAAAAAGAGCCGAGTACCGTCGACTAAGAGACGGGAGATCAACTCTATTCAACAGATCTGAGCGAAATAAAGTTGAATCATATATTCGCCAACAACTGCAGGATGATTTTTCCGAAGAAATCATCGCATCATATCTTTCCAATTTTTATACACGAAAATCTTGGTCTATGTTCGATGAAATTTCATCGCTGGTTAATGATCCCCTAGGTTTCAAACATCAAATTGCATCGGACCGAAGAACAGCAATCGAAGAAGCAACGAAGAAAGAGATAATAAAAAACTCTGGTGGTCCAATACCTAAGTCCCTAAGTACTGAATACGCTGCAATGGGCAACATCATGAACCATGCAGCAACCACCGAGAATGAAAAAGACAATATTATCGATTTACAACTCATGAGCTATGCTTTATCGCAAGAAAAAGTGATCCGTAGCCTAGATGAAGGTCAATCAACTGTAGAGATTGAAGATTCTATACCAGAATCAGTCTGGAAAAAACTTATCTGGTGGCAAATAGATCCGGGAGATAGGAATACGGGACTTGTCGAGATGGATGAAGCCGACTATTGGCGAGGGGACATTGATTATTTCAAGGACGCATTTGCAGAGTTAGATGAAGACATGCGCATGTTTAACGATGCTATCTGCGATGGAAGAAACAACCTATGGTATCCTAAAGTGCTTGACGACCTAAAACAAGGAGACAAACTCATTGCCGTTGGACTTAATCATCTGATCTCTGAAACAGGGTTTACCCATCGCTTGCCTCAGGATGGATTTTCCGTTACTCGAATAGATTAATTCTTTCCCATCACAACCAGAAGAAACAGCATAGAAAAGCTTAAATAATCCAAAATCGCAATTCAAGATTATGGACATCTTCAGTATTTTTAGAAGAAAAAAAGGATTCTACCAAGAGTTGGATGACGTTATCGCCCTTGCAACAAAAATAGCAAGAGAGGAAAAGTCAGAAGAGCAATTAATTCTACACTCAACTACACTAGTAAGTCAATTAACAGACTTGGGACAAAAAATGAGGTCCATTGGAAGTGCTCAATTAAAAATGGAAAACGCCAAAAGAGAATTGAGCAAAGGAAAAGAGTCATCTCCTAACATGGATAGTGAAGAGCTACAAAAAAGAGAAGCCAGCCGGATCGTAGCATCGAGGAAGTTTGAAGAACTAGAATCGAGCTTCGAATCTGAATTGAAATTATCTCAATACGGTGATCGTCTTCAGAAGCAGTTTGATAAGATAATGGAAAAAATAGAAAGACTCCAGGGAAAAAGGAGAAAAGACGAAATTCAGGAGCAAGAGAGGCTAGAAGCCACTATAAGTGAGCTTTCTTTGGCGCATCATGGCAACTAAGAAATCACTATATCAAAAAATAGACGAAACACAAGAGAGTGTTACGAATCTCTCACCCCAATTTAACGACACGGAGAAGCTGTGTAGTTGGTATCTCATAGTACTACAATCCGCTAAAGAGTTGTCAAAACTGCTTAATGGACACAATGCAGCCTCACTCAAGACTACTGAATTACTAAATCTAATCAATCAACTCAACGCGGAAATAGCAATTGAGAAAGACGCGTCCACGAGTAAGGAAAAGGAAAAGGAAAGAAGTAAGGTTGAAAGTGAGTTAAAGAGGATTAGAAACTTGCTCGAACAATCTACCGAAAAATTTGAAAGTCGCCAGAAAATATTGGAGTACCGGAATAAAGCCATTCAAATTGCAGCAAATTTACGCAAACGCTTCGAAATTGCTCAACTCGTAAAAAAGAAAATGGCAGAAAGAGAACATCAAAATTTGCTCAAGGATATAGTAGACATTAAGACATACGAAGGAAAGAGAAGGAAAGAAAAAGTATAGTAAAACACATTACAAATTAGAAATTAGACTAATTCTGGAGCAATTGCCTGAATCAACTGATCTACTCGCTGTTCCATTGAAAGCGGAGCAGCAGTAAACAATCCCTGGATCTCTTCCGGACTCAATAACCGATTAAAAATAACCAATTCGTCAATATCACCTTTAAACGATCTACCGGGAGCTAAATTATACCAAGAACCGATATACGAAACAGTTGCCGTATCCGCATTGCCAGGACTGCCCTGTGTCGAATTGCCAATCGCATTACCATCCCGATACCAAGTAACCATACCGCCATTATTGACCATAGCGACGTGCTGCCATGTGTTGAGCGTAAGATCTCCTCCGGGAGACGTAAGAAAGGTGCCCTGGTTCGTACGCCCACCAATAGTCTCTCCAGGATAGCCAGCTCCACCAAAATACACCAAAAAATTAGTACCTAAACTAGGACCCTGATGATAGATACCAAGACCCATCGAATTCCCTCCAAAATCCTCAGGCCTAATCCAGCTAGCGATCGTCCACTGATTACCCACAAGCACCTGCCCCTGAACATTCCAGTGATCATCCACCCCATCATAGTGAAACGCGCCGCCAATTTTTCCATCAGGAATAAACCCCCGGACAGTTACTCCCTGAACACGATGCATCAAATCCATTACCAGAAACATCAGATGTAACATCGGTACCCTCGTCAAACGAATAATGTGCTGCCAATCCATCTTCTGCCACCGCTCCAAACGAAGCCTGACCACTTGTACTCAAACCGGAACAACCTGCAAGAAAAGCAGAAATCAAGACCACTAAGAACACTCTAATATTCATATACTCATTCTAAGAAGAAGCCTATATAAATATTTCTCTTCACTAAATCTCCATCATCCTATCGAGTGCGCGTCGCGCCTTCTTCATCACATGAGCATCAAGAGAAATCTCATGCT
>CAZBLF010000023.1:18045-19447 GCA_964492935.1 uncultured Methanosarcinales archaeon | reverse complement strand
CGATGGACCTGAATATGGGGTGTTGTTGGAATCAGTTGAACCAGATGCTAAACTGAACATTCGCGATAAACTATCTCTTCTCACCATGGAATATCACTATCGTATTGGCTACCCTAGCATAGTCGAATCATTACGGAACGCGATCGAACATGGATCGAATTTTGGCGAACACGGTGACGTTACTTTCAGGTATATAGGTGGCGAATTCGGAGCCGTCGCCTTAATTGATGACCCGGGGACAATATTTGATTTTTCTCAAGATGATCTTGCTGCTACTATTGATAGTAAGAAACATGCCGTAGGTCAAGACAATAGGGGAAATGGACTTAGAGTATTGAGCGATGAAGGTGTGCAGAGTACCAGAGTGCATCCTCATAAACACGACGATGGATTTCGAGTGCTAATTCTGTATGACTTCAGATCAGTCTTGCCATATGCTCAAAGATGACTCTAAACCAGTTTTGGCTATCGCTTACTTACTAAACAATCAGGTGATTATTTACTTAACCTATATTCTCCAACAGCTATATTCTAGTTGCTATTATAACCAAAACCTTTATATATCACTAATATACATATTTGTATACTGGTTTGTAAAAATCAGTATAAAGGCTACTGGTCGAAATTCGGCCGACGAGCCTTCAAAGAGGCGATACCGATGGAAGCAACACTACAAACACACGATTTGGCGCAATTTACTGAAAATGTGGATTCCTGGATTAAACAGGTCCGCTCGGAGGTGTCTCAGATAACTGACACCTCCGCCATTGTAGAAGAAAACTCAGATAATGTACAACACAACTATGAGTTGATTTATGAACTGAAACGCGATATGGAACGTATTTCAGATGAACTAAAGGCTTTGAAGTTAATGCATCTTCTTCAAATCAAAGGCGATCTAGCAAAACAGAATAAGGTTTAGTTTTCGCCACTTATTCTCAATGCTACTCGCTTTCTTTTAGAACAGAAACTTTCCGTCCTTCATGACTGGTTTATCATCGATGAAGAGGGTTCCTTCTTTTCTTAGATCTTTAATCATGTCCCAGTGTAATGCTGAGTCATTTACGCCGCCACCTTCTTTGTAGGCCATTCCTAGCGCTAGATGGATGGTTCCGCCGATCTTTTCATCGAAGAGAATTTGCTTGACGTGTTTTGTTATACCAAAATTGTCGCCCCAGCCGAACTCGCCTAGAAATCTTGCTCCCTCATCGATATCGATCATTTGGTGGAGGAACTTTTCATTCTTTTTTGCGGTTGCCTTTACGACTTTGCCTTTCTTGAATTCTAATCTGACGCCGTCTACTTCTCTTCCTCCATAAATAGCGGGGAAATCGTACTCGATGAAGCCTTCTGTGGTGTCTTCTACGGGCGCTATGAAGACTTCGCCATCGGGCATGTTTCT